>DATLHN010000423.1:0-5076 GCA_035539875.1 Armatimonadaceae bacterium | reverse complement strand
GAGTAGCGCTCGTCGCCCCACGGGCTGAGGATGACGCCCGCGCCCCCCGCCGAGTGGATGAAGTGGTGGCCGTCGAAGTGCATGCCGACGTGCGTGATCCGCTCGGGCTTGCCGAAGAAGACCAGGTCGCCGGGCAGAAGGTCGTCGCCCGCACGCGCCACCTCGCGCACCCGCACGGGCGCGAAGCGCGGGTCGTCGCGCTGGATGTCGGCGTCGCGGCGCAGCGTTATCCCGCAAAGGCGATAGCAGAGCTGCACGAACCCGGAGCAGTCGAGTCCGAACGAGGACGATCCGCCCCACAGGTAGGGAGTGCCGGAGAACTCCCGGCCCCGCTCGGCGGCGACGCGCCCCACGTGCTCCGCGGGCACCACCGGCAGCGGCGCGAGCGCCGCCACCGGCACCCAGCCGTGGGCCTCGCCGCCCGGAAGCGTCACCGCCACCCACTCCTCCCGAAGCGAGCGCGGCGGCGTCACCCGGACCCCGGTCAGTATCGGCAGGCGCACGACCAGCGGCGCGGTCGCCGAGGGGGCCTCCCGCACGTCGGCGAAGATCGCGGTGACCGTGGTCAGGGCGCTCTCCGCGGGCGAGGGGGGCGTGCCGAGCCAGCGGCTTTCTGCCCAGCCGCGGTAGGCGTCGTCGGTCTGGACGTAGGACCACGCGCCGTCGGTTTCCAGAACTTCGACGGTGCGGCCCATCAGGGTCTGGGAGACGAGTTCGGAGCCATTGGAGGTCTTCGCGCGCAGGTGGACGACGTTGTGGGTGACGATCCTCACGCTCCTCGAGGGGGGGACACTGCTCATAATCCGATTATACGTCGTCCGGCAGCGCGTGACGACCGCCGCCACCGCCGGATACTACCGGGGGAGTGCGGGCGGGAGGTCCGGAGGGAGGAATCGCAGGAGGACGGCGGCGTCGTGCAGCGCGCGGACGACGTCCGCCCAGACGACGAACTCGCCGCGCGTGTGCGGGTCGACGTACCCGGCGGCGAGGTTGACGGCGTTGCGGGCGAGGCCGCGCGCCAGGAGCACCCCGGCGTCGGTGCCGCCGCCCGCGACCGACGCGCGGTGCGGCAGCAGCAGACGGGCCGCCGCCTCGGCCTCGGGCGAGAGGACGCGCACCTCGACGTCCTGGGTCAGCCGCATGGTGTGGACCATCTGCCCGCCGCCGCGCCGGTCGCACTGCACCAGCAGGTCGTGGCGCGGCCCTTCGAGGCTCAGCGCGCCGACGTACCCGACCTCCTCGTCGGCGGTGAGGATGCAGCCGACCTCCGGCAGACGCGCCGCCAGGGTCAGGGCCACGGCGACGCCGCACTTGTCGTCGCCGCCGAGGGGGCGCCGGAAGCGGCGCGAGCGGTAGACCCCGTCCGACGACACCTCGAACGGCTCGCGGTCCTCGCCAAACTCCTGGAAGACGCTGTCCGTGTGCGCGACGACGGCGCGGCGTCCGCCGACCGCCCCGCCGGTCGGCGGTGCGTGGAGGTTGTCGTGGGCGTCGCGGCGGGGGCGGCGGCCCATCGCGCGGAGCGCGGCGTCGGCGTAGGCGATCACGCCGTTCCGCTCGGGCGCGCACGAAGGGTTGCGCAGCGGCAGGAGCGCCTCCAGGTGGCCGCGCAGGGCCTCCTCGGCGTCCGGGCCGAGCAGGCCCAGGTCGTACTCCTCCGGCATCACGGCAGGCGCGCCTCACCGGCGGGGATCGTCGGCGGCAGCCGCCGCCGCAGGATTTCGCCCGCGTCCCGGAGGGACGTCACCTCGAAATCCGGGGGGCAGCGCGCGAAGCGGTCCGGCGGATGCTCGTCCGGCCAGCGGATGCCGACGGTGAAGTGCACGCCCGCGGCGCGGCCCGCCGCGACGTCCGCCCAGAGGTCGCCGACCATGGCGGAGCGGGCGGGGGGGACGCCGAGGCGGGCGCAGGCGAGGAGGACCGGCGCGGGGTGCGGCTTGAACTCGTCCGTGTCCTCGCGCGCGGACAGGACGTCGTGCGGCAGGTCCATGCGGGCGAGCAGCCGCGCTGCGACCCGGCGGGAGTTGCGGGTGACGATCCCGACGCCGACCCCGGAGGCGCGCAGCCCGGCGAGGAGCGCGGACGCCCCGGCGATCGGCTCGGGGTGCGCGCACCCCTCCTCTTCCAGCGACTCTAGCAGGGCGTACGCCTCCTGCCGCGCCGCCCGCCCGTCGTCCGGCGGCAGGGCGGCGGCGGTCCTGGCGACGATCCCGAGGATGTCCTCCTCGCCCGCCACGGCGTCGGCGACGCCGTGGCGGTCCGCGAGGGCGCGCATCTCCCGGCGAAGGGCCGGGAAGTCGATGAACGTCCGCACCAGGGTGCCGTCCAGGTCGAAGAGGGCGGCGGCGCTCGGCCGCGGCTCGGACTCCTCGGCAGCCACTACGCCTTCTCGGCGAGCAGCTTCGGCAGCAGGCGGTCCATGTCGGCCTTCAGGTTGGGGTTCATCCCGACCTCGAACTTGCGGACCCGCCCCTTCTTGTCGATGACGACCATGGTCGGGATGCCCTCGACGCCGTAGTTCTGCATCGCGGTCGAGGCCTTTTCGTCTGCGACCAGGGTGTAGGTCATCTTCATCTGCTTCGCGAACGGCGCGACGGTCCCCTTGTCCTCGTTCGAGACGCCGAGCACGACGACGCCGCGTTTGGCGTACTTGCCGTGAACGCTCTGTAGCGAGGGGATGGTCATGCGGCAGGGGCCGCACCAGGTCGCCCAGAAGTCCATGACCACGACCTTGCCCTTGTAGCCCTCCAGCGAGACGGACTTGCCGTCGATGGTCTTGAGCTTGCCGATAGAGGGGGCTTTCGGGGCCTTGGCCGCGGGGACCTCGCCCTGCGCCCGGGCCGCCGGGAGCAGCAGGGGCGCGCCGCCCTCGCCCGCGCTTCCGCCGCCGCGCTCCATCCCGCCCAGAAGCATGCCGAGCGCCGCCAGCGCCGCGCCCGCACCGAGTCCGGCGCGCAGCAGCCGGTTTCGCGTCGTGCGATGATTCATCAAAAAACAAACCTTTCCGCGGGTCGCGCCCGCACTCTCCTAACGTTATACGGCACTGTGTCTGCATTTTATGACCGGGTTTTCCGACACTTGGAATGGGAGGACCCCTGCCACTATTGCCGTAGGGGGCCTCACGAGAACTCCGTTCGAAGCAGGAAACCTGAGCATGAGCCGTAGTAGCGCAACCCTGACCGCCGGTACCCCGGACGTCCTGAACCCCGCGAGCGCTTCGGCCGCCGTGGCTGCGGCGGCCGCCGCGCCGCCCGCCCTGTCGGTGGAGAAGCTTTGCGTGGGCTACCGCCGCGGCCTCTTCGCGCCGGTCCGCCGCGTCGTCCACGAACTGTCGCTGTCCGTCCGCCCCGGCGAGGTGGTCGGCTTCCTCGGGCCGAACGGCGCGGGCAAGTCCTCGACCATCAAGGCCGTGATGGGCTTCCTGACCCCCGAATCGGGCGCGGTCAGCGTCTTCGGCCACGAGGCGGGAACGACCCTCGCCAAGGCGAAGATCGGCTACCTCCCCGAAGTCGCCCTGTACTACCCGTTCCTGACGCCGCTGGAGACGCTGCGCCTGTACGGCCGCCTCCAGGGGCTCGGCGGCAGCGCGCTGGAGCAGGAGGCGATGGACCTCCTGAAGCGCGTCGGCCTGGAGGGGCGCGAGAAGCAGCAGCTGAAGACCTTCTCGAAGGGGATGCAGCAGCGGCTCGGCATCGCGCAGGCGCTGCTCGGCAGCCCGGACCTGCTGGTCCTGGACGAGGTGACGAGCGGCGTGGACCCGATCGGGCGGCGGCACCTGCGCGAGCTTCTGCGCGAGGTCAAGGAGACCGGCACCACGATCTTCTTCTCGTCGCACGAGCTGAACGAGGTGGCGCAACTCTGCGACCGCGTGGTCCTGATCCGCGCCGGCCGGGTGGTGGACGAGCGCGCGATGGACGAGACGCTGCGCGCGGGGGTGACTTCGGCCCTGGAGGACTACTTCCTCCAGACCCTGACCGAGGCCGACCGGGACGCGGAGGCGCGGAGGTAAAGGTGATGGAAGCGATCACGCGTAAGGCGGTTATTTACGGCGCGCTCGCGCACGCGAGCCTGCTGGAGTCGGCGCGGCGCAAGGACCTGTACGTGGCGGGCATCCTCGCCGTGCTGATGATCGGCGCGGCGGCGACCATCGGCACGTTCGGCGTCAAGGGGCTGGAGCTTTTCCTCAAGGACGTCGCGCTGACGGTCATCGGCGTCCTCTCGACGGTGCTGGCGGTGCTCTTCGCGGCGCGCCAGATCCCCGAGGAGGTGTCGCACAGGACGGTCTACCCGCTGCTGGCGCGGCCCATCTCGCGCGCCGACCTGATCGTCGGCAAGTTCCTCGGGGCGTGGCTCCTGTCGCTCGTCGGGCTGCTGCTGTTCGCGGCGGTGGCGGCGGGCGCTCTGGCCTACTACGGCCTCTCGCTCGGGGCGATCTTCGGGCAGTTCCTGCTGCTGCGGGCCTTCGCGCTCGCGATCATCGTCGCGCTGACGATGGCGCTCTCGCTGGTGATGACGCCCGGGGCGACCGTGACCATGTCCCTGCTGCTGGCCGTCGGCTCCGCGACCTTCTCGAACGCGGTCAAGCTGCTGGTGCCGTCGTCCTCGTCCGCCCAGCAGGTGCTGCTCAAGGGGGCGTACTACGTGCTGCCACAACTCAACCTGTTCGACCTGACCAAGAAGGTGAGTTACGGCTGGCAGCCGGTCTCGACCGGGGCGATCGGGGCGCTCGCGGTATACGCCCTGCTATTCACCGCGCTGTTCCTGTCGCTGGGCGCGCTGCGCTTCCGGAGGCAGGCGCTGTGAGGCCGCGGGGCGTAATCCGGGGCGACGCGCCGCTCGCCGTGCTGGCGCTCGCGCTCGCCGCGGCGGCCGTGGGCGTGGGCGGCGGCGCGGCCGGTCAGCGGGCGCGCGCCGAGGTGGAGATGCCCGCGCAGGCGGGGATGACCCGCGCGCAGCAGACGCGCCTGGACCAGATGGCGAGCGCGTCGCTGTTCGGGCAGTTCCGCTCCAACATGGCCGACTTCCTGTACCTGAAGGTGGACAAGTACCTCCACAACGGCGTCGAATTGCGCGGCC
>DATLHN010000422.1:0-2941 GCA_035539875.1 Armatimonadaceae bacterium | reverse complement strand
GTGAGAGAGGACGCCGGTGATCGCGCCCTCGTGCATGACCGCGACGCGGTCGCACAGGCCGAGCACCTCTTCCATGTCGCTGCTGATGCAGAGCACCGCCACGCCCTCGCGGGAGGCGAGGTCGCGGATGCGCTCGTAGATCTCCGCCTTCGCGCCGACGTCCACCCCGCGCGTGGGCTCGTCGAAGATGAGGACGCGCGGGTCGCGCGAGAGCCACTTGGCGAGGACGACCTTCTGCTGGTTGCCCCCCGAGAGCGTCCCGGCGGCGTTCTCCACGCTCGCCGTCTTGACGTTCAGGCGGGTCGCGCTCTCCGTGGCCGAGCGCTTCTCTTCGCCCCGGTCGATCCACCCGAGCGCGCGCGAGAAGCGGTTCAGCGAGGGCAGGGTGATGTTCTCCCGGATCGGGAAGTCGAGGATCAGGCCGAGACGCCGCCGGTCCTCGGGGATGAGGTAGATGCCGTTCGCGATGGCGTCCTGCGGGGTCCGGATGCTCACCGGCCTGCCCTCCAGCAGGACCTCGCCGCCGAGCGCGGCGTCCACCCCGAAGAGCGCCTGCGCGACCTCGGTCCTGCCCGCGCCCACGAGGCCCGCGAAGCCGAGGATCTCGCCCGCGTGCACCCGGAAGGAGACCTGCCGGTGCGGGTAGCGCGGCGTCCGCAGGCCGCGCACCTCCAGCACCGGCTTGGCCCCCTCGGGGACGACGTGCTCCTCGTGGAGGACGCGCTCGAGCTCGCGCCCGACCATCATGCGGACCATCCGGTCGTGCGTGATCTCGCCCGGCACCAGGTCGCCCACGTTCTTCCCGTCGCGCAGGCCGGTCACCCGGTCCGCGATCGACTCGATCTCCTTGAGGCGGTGCGAGATGTAGACGACGCTGACGCCGCGCTCGCGCAGGTCGCGCACCACCGCCAGCATCCGCTCGGTCTCGGTGGGCGTGAGGCTGGCGGAGGGCTCGTCCATGATGAGCAGCCGCGCCTCCTGCGAGAGGGCGCGGGCGATCTCCACCATCTGCCGCTGGGCGAGCGAGAGGCTCGCGACCGGCGTGCGCGGGGAGACGGCCAGGCCCAGCTGCTTGAGGTAGACCGCCGCCTGCTCCTCGAGGTCGCGGCTGGCGATGAGGTTGAGCGGCCCGCCGAACGTCTTCTCGCGGCCGAGGAAGAGGTTCGCGGCGACGTCGAGGTTGTCGAGGACGCTCAGCTCCTGGTGGATGAAGGCGATCCCGAGCCGGGTCGCCTCGCGCGGCGACGCGATGCGCACGGGCTGGCCGTCCACGCGCACCTCGCCCTCGTCCGGCGAGTGGACGCCGCCGAGGACCTTCATCAGGGTGGACTTGCCCGCGCCGTTCTCGCCGATGATAGCGAGGACCTCCCCCCTGTAAATGGAGAGGTCCACGCCCTGGAGCGCCGTGACGCCGCCGAAGCGCTTGGTGATGCCGCGCATCTCCAGCAGCGGAGCGGCGGCTTCCGGCGCTTTCACGTCGGTCGTCACTTCGGGGCGTCCGCTGCCGCCGCCGCCGGGGCCGTGCGCCCGCGCAGCTCGTTGATCTTCTTGGTGAACTCCTCGACGTCCGTCGGCTTCACCACGAGGGTCGGGACGATCTGCTTCTTGTCCGCCGGGACCGCGCTCTTGTCCCCGCCCGCGACCTTGGCGAGCATCTGGACGGACTGGTACCCGAACTCGAAGGGCTGCTGGACGATGGTGCCGTAGATGGCGCCCTCCTTGACCCCGGCGAGCGTCTCGTCCTCCTCGTCGAAGCAGATGATCTTCACCTTGCCGACCTTGCCCGCCTCCTTCACGGCATTCAGGATCGCCGGGCCGTTGTAGCTCCAGAGGCCGACCAGCGCGGCAACGTCGGGATGCTTGACCAGGGTGTCGGCGACGTTGGCCTTGGCGCGCACGCGGTCGGTGTCGTCGGTCCGGAGGTCGATGATCTGGACCTTCGAGCCCTTGAGCGACTCCTGGATGCCCTGGTAGCGCTCCTTGGCGTTCTGGGCGTCCTTCTTGCCGACGAAGACCATGATCTTGCCGCCGTTGGGGAGCGCCTCCTTGATGAGGTCGCCCGCCTGGCGGCCCGCCGCCACGTTGTCGGTGCCGATATAGCAGAGGCGGCTGCTGTCCGGGGCGTCGCTGTCCTGCGTCACGACCGGTATCTTCTCGGCGATCGCGTTGATCATGGGGACCTGGTTCGCCGGGTCCACGGGGCTGATCGCGATGCCGTCCACGCCCTTGGCGAGCAGGTCGTCGACCAGGCGCTTCTGATCCGCCGCGGTGCCCTCGCTGGGGAGGACGAACTCGACTTCGACGTTGTCGAGTTCCTTGTCGGCCTTTTCGGTGCCCTTGCGCGCGATGGTCCAGAAGTCGGAGGCGTTGTTGGTGACGAAGGCGACCTTGTAGGTCTTGCCGCCGCCGCCCGCCGCCGCCGGAGATGCTCCAGCGCCGGGGCCGCCGCTGGCGGTGTCACTCGGCGCGGGGCATCCGGAGAGGGAAAGGGCAATAACGGTCATCGCGGCGCTCGTCGCCAGAGCGGCGGGGAGCGAGCGGCGCGCGCGGCGGCGGCCATGCCGGAGTAGGGAGAGCTTCACACGGTCCTCCTGAACACGAGACGGTTCTACTGATTAATGTCGATCCGAAACGAATCTTCTTCGCGCCGCGCCTCCTCTCCTCCGAGGGACCGGGCCGGAGTCGGCAAAACTCGGAAGGACGCGCGCGCATTATCAGGAGGATTCGGGATTTTGCTTGACACGAAGCGCGCATCCGGCGTATACTCCGATGACACAAGAGCTATATAGCATATGGGATTTTCTATGGCTTCTGAGAGCGAGCGGGCGGCGAGTCGCGAGGGCGCACCTGCCGACGAGGCGGAACTGGACGAGCGGCTTTCCCGGCCGACGGCGGGACTTGTCGCCGATTTCGCGCGTCTGGAGGGGGACGTCCTCGTCCT
>DATLHN010000421.1:0-8084 GCA_035539875.1 Armatimonadaceae bacterium | reverse complement strand
CGGCTTCCCGTAGCGCTGTACCTTCTCCGGAAGAAGCGCGGCGGCGATACCGGACGGCCTGCCGTCCTGGGCGAGGTTTCCCGGCGGCTCTTCGCCGGGAGGGCGCGCGAGGCGCGGGCGCTGCTGGCGGAAAAGTACCCGGACGCGCTCGCTTACGCGTCGCGGTGAAAACCGGGCATCGTCAGTAGCGGTCCCGGATGTCGCCGAGCGTCCAGCGGACGGTGTAGGCGTCCACGCGCGTTCCTGTGCCGGTCCCGCGCGACGCTGACTCCGCCGCTTCGATCCGCTTGAACCGGACCTCGTAGTCCAGCGGCGAAGGGAACGTGAACGGCTTCATCTCGCCGCGGCGCTCGACCGCGCGGCGCACCCCGTCGTAGATCTCTTTGACCGCGCGGCGCGGGTGCTTGCTGACGGCGGCGTTCCAGCCGTAGGCCGTCTTGGTGGTCACCGTCTCGACGCCCGGGAAGAATCGGCGCGCCTCCGCGGTGCCCTTGTCGTCCGACGCGCAGAAGAGGGGCGGCACTCCCAGCGCGCCCGCCACGGCGGCGTCTATCGCCAGTTCGCCCACCGGTTCGCCGTTGACCTTCACGCACTGATAGGCCGCGCTGCTGTACGTGTGCGCGATGACGGCGTCCTCGGTGCTGTCCATGGCGTGATAGCCGACGAACAGCACCCCGTCAAAGGATTCGTCCATGCCGGTCCAGCGGCGGGGGAAGCCGACGCCGAGGGCGATGTCGCAGCGCTCGTCCAGCAGGTCGTAGTCCAGGTTCAGCGAGGAGGAGTGGTTGTCCCAGACGACCACCTGCGTCGCGCCCGCGTCGAAGCATGCCCGCGCCGCCGCGTCCGCCTCACGCGTCGCCTGGAGCCGGGCGAAGCCTATATTCCGCGTGTCGTTCAGCATCGTGCCCGGCGCGCCGACGACGCAGGCGGGCCCCTCGCAGTCCACCGCGATGTAGAATTTCATCGCCCCATCTTAGCGCGCGGGAGCGGTTTCGGTCAAACCCGCTCGACCACCAGGAGACAGGCGTCGTCGCGCAGACGCCCGCCCGCGAACTTCTTCGCCATGGTCACGATGTGCTGGCCCACCGCTTCGAGCGACTCCAGCACCACCGCGTCCTTCGCGGCGTTGAGCAGCCCCTGGTCGGCGAAGAGGGAGGCGCCCCGGCGCGCCTCCGCGATGCCGTCGGTGAACATCATCAGGACGTCGCCCTCTTCGAGGCGGAGCGTCGTCTGCTCGTACCGCGCGCCCGGCATCGCGCTCAGGATCATGCCGTCCTGGGCGATCTGCTCGACCGAGCCGTCCGTGCGGACGATGACCGGTTTCTCCGCCCCCGCCATCGTTATCTGGAGCTCTCCGGTCGCCGGGTCGAAGACCGCCAGGGAAAGCGCGACGAGGGGATTGCTCGGCACGTCCGAGGTCGGGACGGTTTCGATCAGAAAGCTGTTGAGGCGCGTCATCGCGTCCGCCGTGTCCGGGAACTCCCGGAGCAGCGCGCGCAGGGCGAACTTCGTCTGCGCGGTAGAAGAGGCGGCCGACAGTCCCTTGCCGACCACGTCGCCCACGACGAGCGCGATCCGCTCGCCCCCGCGCACGGGGAAGACGTCGAAGAAGTCCCCGCCGACGTCCGCCTCCGCGCTCGCCGGTTCGTAAAGGGCGCGCACCCGCATATGAGCGAAGGCGTCCTCGCGCGGGGCCAGCAGGAGCGACCGCTGGAGCGTGTGCGCGATGCGCTGCTGGTGCTGGAGCAGCGCGTTCTTGGCCTCCTCCGCCGCCCGGCGCTCCGAGATGTCGCGCAGGATCGAGACGATGTAGGTCACCCCGTCGAGCACGTAGGTCGATTCGTGCGCCTCCATCGGGAACTCGGTCCCGTCCGCGCGGACGCCGGTCGTCTCGAAAACCGCCGCGGGCTCTCCGCCCGCCTGCTGGCGCAGCCGCTGCTGGACCGTGCGCTCGCGCTGCGCCGGGGCGATTAGTTCCAGGAACGGAATCTCGGTAAGCTCCTCCTGGTCGGCGAAGCCGAAGAGCCGCAGGTAGGCCGGGTTGCAGTAGACGTGGTGCTCCTCGGAAAGCACCCCGATGGCGTCCACGGAGTTTTCGAAGATCGCCTTGAAGCGAGTCTCGCTCGCCCGCAGCGCCGCCTCGGCCTGCTCGCGCTCCCGGATGCGCGCCTCGACCTGTTCCTTCTGTTCCTGAACGTTCCGGTAAAGGCGGTCGTTCTCCAGCGTCACCGCGGCGTAGTTGGCCACCATTTGGAGGTGCTCCAGGTCGGTGGCGGAGAACGGGCGTTGCTCGCGCGCGCTGTAGATGCCCAATATGCCGACGACGCGGTCCTCGACCATGAGGGGCGCGCCGGCGTAGGAAAGGAACTTGAATCCGGCGGCGGTCCGGCTGAGCGCCGCGGTGGCGGGATAGGACGTGATGTCCGTGATGCTGACCGGGCGGCGCAGGGCGATCATGTCCTCGGCGACGCCGAAGCGGACGGGAAGGGCTTCGGCGAGCTGGTCCGGCGGTACCCCGACGCTCCCCAGCAGGCGCAGCTGGTCTCCCTCCAGCGCGCGGATGACGCAGGCGTCCACGTGGAAAGCGTCGCGAGTCTGCTCGGCGATCGTGAGTATCTGCTCCGGCAGGGGAATGGAGGCGACGACCGAGCGGGTGATGCGCGCGATGACGTCGAGGCGTTCCGCGCTCTGGCGCAGCGTCTCTTCGGCGCGCCGCCGCGCGGTGACATCCTCCAGGGAGCCGAACCACTCGCGGATGCCGCCGCCCTCGGCGGTGACGGGGGCGACCCGCGCCATCACCGTCCGGTACTCGCCGCTGGCGACGCGGATGCGGAACTCGGCCTGGAATGCCGAGTGGGATTCGAGCGACCACTGCCGAAGCCTCTGGACGCGCTGGCGGTCTTCCGGGTGGACGACGTCGAGCCAGCCCCACCCGCGCAGGGCATCGACGCTCTGGCCGGTCAGCGTCCGCCACGACTCGGAGTCCTCGACGACCCGCCCGTCGGCGTCCATGCTCCAGGTGGCAGCCGCGTAGGCGTCCACGAGGGACCGATACCGCTGCTCACGGTTCCGGTCCCCCCCTTGGGGGCTTTGTTCTTCGGAGTCGTCCAGTTCATCCACCAGAGGTGTGCCACTCTTCAAGGTGCCGTACCGATTCTACGGCAATTAGCGGCCGGGCTGGACGATATTTTTAGTAAAGCGAGTAGGCGTCATGCCGGGGTGTACGGCAACAATCATGCCACCGCGCGAAACCGGTAGAACGGCCTATAGTTTTCGGGCCCGTGCCATCCCTTCCAGCGGAAGCCCCGCCGCCCGCCACGCATTCTTGCCGCCCGGAAATTCGCGGACGGAGGTGTACCCGATGGTGGCCAGTTCACGGGCCGCCCTTGCCGAGTGCGGTCACCCGGGACCCTGGCAATAGACGATGATCTCGGCGCTCCGGTCCGGCAGCAGTTCGGGCGCGACCTGCGCCACCCGGTCCGGCGGCAGGTGGCGCGCGCCCGGCAGGTGAGAGTGGCGGAAGTAGGGCAGCGGCATCGCCTCCACCAGCACGGGAGGCGACTCGGAGGCCAGGCGCGCCCGCAGCTCGTCCAGCGATACCTCGGGAATCCGCTCGCCGCCGCCGCTCACGCCGCCACCTCCACGGCTGCGCCGGATGCGGCGAGCGCATCCGGGGCGCTGTCGGCAGCGCCGTCGGTCCCCGCCGCCTTTTCGAACTGAGCGTGGTACAGGTTCGCGTACGCGCCCTCGTGCCCGAGAAGCTCGGCGTGCGTTCCCCGCTCCACGATGCGCCCCCTGTCCATGACCAGTATCTGGTCGGCGGCGAGGATGGTGGAGAGGCGGTGGGCGATGGCGAAGGTAGTGCGCCCCTTCGAGAGGCGCGCCAGGGCGTCCTGGATCAGCCGCTCCGAGCGCGTGTCCAGCGAACTCGTGGCCTCGTCCAGGATCAGGATGCGCGAGTCCTTCAGGATGGCGCGGGCGATGGCGATGCGCTGCTTCTCACCACCCGAGAGCTTGTAGCCCCGTTCGCCGACCACGGTGTCGTACCCCTCGGAAAGGCTCATGATGTGGTCGTGGATGGCGGCGGCCCGGGCGGCGGCCTCCAGCTGCGCGTCGTCGGCGTCCGGGTTGCCGTAGCGCAGGTTCTCGCGGACCGTGTCGTGCACCAGGTACGTCTCCTGCGTGACGACCCCCACGATCTGCCCGAGCGATTCGAGGGCGATCTCGCGCACGTCGATGCCGTCGATGGTCACCCGGCCCGAATCGGCGTCGTAGAGGCGCGGGATCAGGTAGGTGAGCGTCGTCTTGCCCGCGCCGCTCGCGCCGACCAGGGCGATCAACTGTCCCGGCTGCGCCGCGAAGGTGATGTCCGAGAGCGTCGGCTCCTCCTGCTCGGCGTCGTAGCGGAACGAGACGTCCTCGAAGGTGACCGCGCCGCGCACCTCGGCGGGGGCGAGTCGTCGGGCGTTGGGCGCGTCCTGGATCTCCTGCGGCATGTTCAGGTACTCGAAGATGCGGTCGAAGAGCGAGAGCGCGCTCGTGACCTCCACCTGGACGTTCAGGAGGCTGGTGAGCGGGAAGAAGAGGCGCGACTGGAGCGCCGTGAATGCCACGATCGTCCCAAGCGAGAGATTCATGTCCCCGCGGCCGACGATCAGGTATCCCGCCAGCCAGTAGACCAGGACCGGCGTCAGCGAGAACGTCAGCCCGATCAGGTTGAAGAACGCCCGCATGATCATCGCCATGCGGATCTGCGTCGCGGTCAGAGCCTCATTTTCGACGTTGAACCGCTCCATGGCCCTGCCCTGCCGCCCGCTCGTCTTCAGGAGGAGGATGCCGGACACCGAGAGCGTCTCCTGCATGGTGGCGGACAGGTCGGCGTTCTGCTGCGCGGACTTGCGCCGTATCGTGCCCGCGTAGGAGCCGATGCGCGACGCGACGAGCGCGAACACGGGCAGGATGCCCACCGCCATCAGGGTGAGCCGCCAGTCCATCAGGAACATGGCGACGAGCGTCGAGAGGACGGTCGTGACGTTGGAGAGGAGGTTCGCAACGGTATCGGAGAGGACGCCCTGGACGCCGCCGACGTCACTCAGGAGGCGCGACTGGATCTCGCCGGTCCGGGTGCCGGTGAAGAACTTGAGCGGCATGCCCTGCAGGTGCGCGTAGAGTCGGGCGCGCAGGTCGCGCATGATGCGCTGGCCCACCAGTACGGACAGGTAGCCGTAGTAGATGGTGAACGCCGTACTCGCCAGCGTCGCCACCACCGTGTAGAGCGAGAAGCGGGTGACGACCGACAGGTCGCGCCGGGTCAGCCCCTCGTCGATGATGATGCGCAGGTAGTAGGGGGAAAGCAGCCCGAGCGCCGCGGAGATCAGCACCGCGCCCGCGATCAGGGCTATCGTGCCCCTGTAGGGAAGGAAGGAAGCCCGGACCCGCTTCGTGGTCTCCGGGTTGATGGGCCGCTTGTCCACCGGCCCCATCCGCATCATGGCCATTGCGTCGTCACTCCTGACGATAAGGATAACACGAACCGGCCGAGAAGCGAGGGGAAGAGCGGAGCGAGCGGGGACAGGCCCGCTCCCGAGGGCGACGGATCGCCCCGGTGGGAACGGACCTGTTTATTCGAGCGGAGCGCCGCTGTGGATCATCTCCGCGTACGCCTGGCGGATGCCGCGCACGTGGTACGCGACGTTCGCCGAGGTGCAGCCGAGCGAGTCGCCGATCTGCCGCCAGGTGTTGCCCTCCAGCAGCCCCTTCAGGATGATCTTCTGGCGCGGGCTCAGGCGGGTCTCCAGGTTCTCGACCATCATCCGGGTCTCGACGTCCAGCGTGCCGGGGCGCGCCGAGCCGGTCCCGAAGTTGTTGTCCGACATCGCCGGCGTCTCCACGACCAGGTCGTCGAGCGCGTCGTGCGACCGGCGCTTGTTCCACCGGATGTGGTCCAGTATCTGCCAGCGCGCGTGCTTCAGCAGGTACTGCGTCGGCGTTCCGACGGTGACGTCCAACTCCGGCAGGGCCTCGAAGACCGCCAGCCAGGCCTCCTGGAGCAGGTCGTTCGAGTCCATTCCGGTGCGCGCGGCGTAGTACCCCGCCAGGGACTCCAGGCGCGGGCGCAGCATCTCGCGCAGCCTGTCCTGGGCCTTCGCGTCGCCCGAGCGGGCGCTCAGCAAGAGCGTGTTCAATTTGGGTTCTCTCCGTACCTATAGCTAAGGCAGCGGCAGGGAGGGAGCGGGGAGAGCGCGCGCGCCGGAAACCCGTACGCCCGCCGACCTCCGGGCGGGCGCAAAAGCGCCCGGGAAGGTCTGCCGCTTTCACAGCCACCACGGAGTGGGTGAAAGCGCGCTCGCCGTTCGCCCGGTACGGGCCGTCTCTGCCGGAGGGCAGGCGCGGCACGCACGCAGGGCTATGCCTATACTGCTGCGGAAACCATTTGTCGTGTCGGAAGGGAACCTGGCCCACTACGGGCGCGCGATTACCCTTTCCGGGCGCGAACTGGTCGATTGTCGCGATGGAGACGCTTGCCGGGCGCCTCTAACGCCGCCAGCCCGCGCCATTGGGTGAGTCCGCGAACTCGAACCCGGTGATTAACCGAGGAGATGCGGACGCTGTCCCGGTTGATTGCTCATATTTGCCTGTTCAAAGGCCGCTGAGATTAGCGCACCCTTGGGTCGGCAGTCGAGCAAGCCGGTCCGCGTCGTCATCCCGGTCGGATAACCGGAGTCCGCTTTCGCGCCACTACCCGTGGCGGAGAGCATGGTGGAGTTGAAGAGGTCGCACCGGGCGGCGTCCGCGACGTACTCAGGCTTCGTTATGTCGTTAAGCCAGAAGTTATACATCGGATCCTCCCGAGCGTTGATAAGGCGCGCCACTAAGGGTTGGTCGCACGCGCGCGCCTTTCGAAGGCAGTATAGCGTAGTTAGGCGGTCCTGCTAAAGAGTTGTCGAAAGTTTTTCCGAAAGTTTTTTGCGGATAGACAGACGCAAACACGGCCCGGCGAGATCGCCGGGCCGTGTTTTCGACCGCTCGCGCGGGAGGGCTTAGTTCCCGGGGTTCCACTCGGGGCAGTTGTTGACGTTCTCGCCGTTCGTGGTCAGGAGCTGGTTGCGGTCCCAGCGGCCGGGGCCGAAGCTGCCCCAGAGGTCGTCCTTGACCGAATTGATGGCGCGCACGGCCTTGACGTGGCCGTCGAAGAACGAGAAGTTGGTGAAGCCGCCGCCGTGGCCCTTGATGACCGAGTACTGGCTGCTGCCCCAGGAGCCGTCCGGGTTGCACCGGTAGGCGAGCCACCAGGCGGAGCAGTCGATCTGCGGCAGGCGGCTCTCGGCGATCATGATGGTGCTGGCGGGCGTCTCCAGGAACGCGATCGCGCCGGGGCCGTTGGTGCCGTCGTTCGGGCTGGGCCAGATGCCCTGGTCGGTGTTGTTGATACGGCCGATCTCGTTGAAGCCCGCGTAGTTGTTGACCGCGTAGGAGCGCGGGAAGCGGGTGGTCTCGTCGCCGGGACCGGCGGTCCCGCCCCACCAGTTGGAGTAGGCGGTCCAGGCGGCCACGTTGTCCGGGCACTGGAAGACGCCGCCGTCACCCTCGGTGGTGAACTTGGTGCCGGTGCCGGGCGCGCTCTGCCCGACGCCGCGCCCGCCGTTCTTGACGTACGGGTAGATCAGGTCCTTCCATGAGCGCGAGCGGTTCTGGGTGTCGAAGTTCCAGGGGAAGCCGCTGCCGTCTTCCATGTAGCGCTTGAAGGGCAGGGTCTCGTCGTAGTCCTGCACGTACTGCATCATCGCGAGCCCCATCTGCTTCATGTTCGAGAGGCAGGCCGTCTGGCGCGCCTTCGCCCGCGCCTTCGCGAAGACGGGGAAGAGGATCGCGGCCAGGATCGCTATTATCGCTATCACGACGAGCAGTTCGATCAGCGTGAATGCCCCGGTTCGGGCGCGGCGGGCGTTCGGATGCATCTTTGCGGGTACCTTTCCAGGTTCGGTCGAGTCGTTAATATGTCTGAGAGCGTTCGTTTACCGCGAGCCGGCGGGCTTGCCGTACATGCCCGGATAGGGGGGCGCCTTCTGCGGGTCGGCCCCGGT
>DATLHN010000420.1:0-3959 GCA_035539875.1 Armatimonadaceae bacterium | reverse complement strand
GATCGCCTCCCGCTCGGAGAACCCCCCCTTCGCCCAGGTGAAGGCGCGGACCCAGCCCGGCCCGCCGGACGTCGAATTACCGACCGCGACGCCCGCTTCGTTCAGGCCGTTGAGCGCGATGCCGTCCTGGCCGGGAACGTGTCCTGCCTCCCGAGCTTTTCCCTTCTCCCAGAAATAGGCGTCCATCCCGCCTCCTGCGTTCCCGATCACCTGCGCGGCGTCGTTCACGTCGGCGGGCACGAAGTCCAGGGGAGTGAGTTCGGCACCCCCTCCCGCTTTTTTGAGCCACCCGGCGCGCCCCGTGCCGTCGCGCAGGACGACGTTCCCGCTGTTGCTGACGGCCACCGCCTCGGTCGCGCCCCGGCTCCGGGGCGTCAGGTCCGTAATCACGCCGTCGTGCCGCCGGAGCGCCGCGTGGCGCACCTGCCCGAACGTCATTGAGCCGACGACGTCGCCGTGGTCGTTCAGGTCCCATCCGAGAAAGCCGGGAGGCAGCTCGCGCTTCTTGCCGTCCCGCCAGAGCACCGTCCGGCCCCGCGGCTGTCCCTCGCCCTGCACGGGCGGACTGATCAGCACCTCTCCGGCGTTGTTCAGGGAGACCGTTCCCTGACCGGCTCCGAGGTTCACCACCTTGTAGCGCGGCGGCGGGGACGCCTGCCAGCGTTTCTTCCCCTCCTGGCCCGCGTGCCCCGCCCCGGCGGCGGTCGCAGCGACGGCGGCCAGCAGATAGATCAGCCTTCTACGCATACCGGCCCGTTCGACGCGACGCCCCCCGGCCCCTGCCGGTACAATAACTGTCATGGCCCGCCGAACGGTCTACCTCGATTACGCCGCGACCACGCCCGTGGACCCCGAGGTCCGCGCGGCGATGCTGCCGTTCCTGGAACAGGAAAGCGGGCTTTTCGGCAACGCATCCTCGGTCCACCGGTTTGGCCAGGACGTGCGCCGCGCACTCGACCGGGCGCGGGACGCCGTGGCGGCGGCGATCGGCGGTCACTCCTCGGAGGTCTACTTCACGTCCGGCGGCACCGAGGCGGACAACACTGCCCTGCTGGGTGTACTACTGGCCGGGCGCGAACGCGGGCGGGACCACCTCGTCACGACGCAGGCCGAACACCACGCCGTGCTGGACTGCGCGCACTTCGCCGAAAAGGCGCTCGGCTTTGCCGTCACGTACATTCCCGTAGGACCGGACGGCGGCGTAAGCCCCGGGGCGGTCGCGGGGGCGGTGGTGCCCGGCCGCACCGCGCTCGTTTCGGTGATGCACGCGAATAACGAGATCGGCACGGTTCACCCAATAGCGGAGATCGCGCGGGCGGTGAAGGGCAGGGACGAGGGCGTCGCGCTCCACACGGACGCCGTGCAGACGCTCGGGCAGATGCCGCTCTCGGCGGAGGCGCTCGGCGCGGACCTGATGACCCTTTCGGCGCACAAGATATACGGCCCCAAGGGCGCGGGCGCGCTGTACGTGCGCAAGGGGGTACGGTTCACGCCCTGGCTGCACGGCGGCATGCAGGAGCGGGAGAAGCGCGCGGGAACGGAGAACGTCCCCGCCCTCGTCGGCTTCGGCAGAGCGGTGGAACTGCTGCCGTCGTGGCGCGATGCCGAGGCCGCGCGCATTGCCGACCTCCAGGCGCGCTTCCTTGACGCCGTGCGCGAGCGGCTTCCCGATGCGACGCTGAACGGCCCGCCGCCCGGGCCGCGCCGCCTGCCCAACAACGTCAACCTTGCCTTCCCCGGCGTAGAGGGGGAGACGCTCCTGCTCTCGCTCGACCTGCATGGCGTCGCCGTCTCCTCGGGGTCGGCGTGCGCCTCCGGCTCCATCGACCCGTCCCACGTCCTGATCGCGCTCGGCCTCCCGCTGCCGCTCGCCCGCTCCGCCGTCCGCTTCTCGTTGGGGCGGGGCAGCACCGCGGACGACCTCGACCACGTGGCGGGCGTCCTTGCGGATTGCGTCCGCGCCGCGCGGGTATAAACCCGTATCAGGAGGAGGTAGGTACGGATGCACCACGAGCACGACGACAACACCATTCAGATGGAGACGGATACGACGACGTACGAGCGCGAGGCGCTTATCGAGAAGGCCATCGAAGCCCTGAACCTGGGCCACCTGGACGAGCTGCGCGCCGTTCGCGACCAGATGCACGAGCACCAGGAGATGTACGAGGGAGACGAGGGGTTGGCGGCCCTGGATGAGCAACTGCGGCGGGTCGAGGCGGTGATCTCCGAGCAGACCCCGGCCGCTGTCGCGTACATGAACCCGGGACAGAAGGAGACGTAGCGACGACGGCGCGCCTCGCGTGGCTCCGGTCCGCCCCCGCGGTGTATACTGAGCCGGAGCCACGCCATGTCATCACACCCCTCCCTTCGCGTCCTTCTCAGCAACGACGACGGCATCTTCGCCCCTGGCATCCTCGCCATGCGCCAGGCGCTGGAGGCCGCCGGGCACAAGGTTTTCACGTGCGCCCCCGACCGGCCCCGCTCGGCGTCCGGCCACGCCCTGACCATGCACAAGCCGCTGCGCCTGCGCGAGGTAACCATGGGTGACGGCGTTTCCGGCTGGGCCTGCTCCGGCACGCCCGCGGACTGCGCCACCCTCGGCTTGCTCGAGGTGGCGAAGGAGGGGGTGGACGTCGTCGTTTCGGGCATCAACCACGGCCCGAATCTCGGCTGGGACGTGACCTACTCGGGCACGGTCGCGGCGGCCAAGGAGGCGGCCATCTACGGTTACCCGGCCATCGCCGTTTCGGTCGCCTCGTACGAGGAGCAGATCCACTGGGGGCCGGTCGCGGACTACGTCGCCCGCACGCTCGCGCCCGCCGTCCGCGCGCACGGCCTTCCCGTCGCCACGCTGCTCAACGTCAACGCGCCCTCGCTCCCGCAGGACGAGATAAAGGGCGCGCGACTGACTGTCCAGGGTGACCGGCAGTACGCCGACCGGATGGAAAAGCGCCTTGACCCGGGCGGACGCCCCTACTACTGGCTCGGCGGTCGCCTGCACGACAAGGAGACCGCCCCCGGCACCGACGTCCGCGCCGTCGGCGAGGGCTTCATCTCCGTCACCCCGATCCAGCTCGACATGACCGCCCACGCCCTCCTGCGCGACCTCAAGCGCTGGCAGATCGAGCAGTAGAGAGCGTCGTCGCTCAGGGGCTGGGCGCCTCTCCGCCAACGCCGCCCGCCTTGACGGCGGTGACGTTGTCGCTCGGGATGCGGTCGATGAGCTTGTTGTAGGGATCGATGCCCGCCTTGGCGGGCTCGGCGTCCACGTCGAAGGTGAACGTCTTCTTCGCCTCGTTCAGGCGCACCTGCCGGAAGGCGAGCGGTTTGCCCACGGCGTCCCGGTCGCGCTGGCGCTTCTCCGGCTTCGCGAAGACGCCGACGTCGAAGAGGTCGCTCCGGAGCGGGGCGGGCGTGTCGCGGCCCGCGCCGTCGGAATGGTTCTTCGCCGCCGAGACGGTCAGGGTGACGCGCCACTTGCCGTTGGGCAGTTTCGTCGAGGTCGCCTCGGTCGCGCGCAGGTCGTAGACCGTGATCTTCTCGAACAGGTCCGTCAGGAAGCCCTGGTCGGCGGCGGGCGTGTCCTCGCGCAGGTAGGCGAGCAGGTCCATCGCCGTGGTGTAGGGCGGTTGCTGGAACCCCTTGTCCTTCACGAAGCGCGAGAGGGTGGCGTTCAGCCGCTCCTCGCCGATGCGGTCGGCGAGCGCGTAGAAGACTAGCGCGCCCTTCGGGTAGTGGATGTACTGCTGGTTCTGCACCTTCACCAGCGGGTTCTCCGCCTCGCGCTCGGTGCCGCGCCCGCTCAGGTAGCGGTCCAGGTCGTAGCGCAGGAAGCGGCGGATGCGGTCCGGGCCGTACGCGTTGCGCATGATCATGAGCGCGGTGTACTCGGCGAGCGACTCCGACAGCATCTCCGAGCCCTCCACGTCGCCGCCGAGCACCTGGTGCGCCCACCACTG
>DATLHN010000419.1:0-4097 GCA_035539875.1 Armatimonadaceae bacterium | reverse complement strand
GCCCGAAGCGGCCCGCCGCGAAGCCCGCCGAGCCGGTCAAGGTCACCATCGACTTCGACGGCATCGAGGCGCGCGCGGTCGCGCTGCCGCTTCCGGCGGGCCGCTTCGGGCAGCTCGCGGTGAACGACCGAGGGCACCTGCTCTTCGTCCGGCAGCCGCTCGGCCCCGGCGAGCCGCCCGCCGTCAAGTCGTTCGACGTCAACGACGAGAAGCGCGAGGAGAAGGTCGTGGCGGCGGGCGCGGGCGGCTTCGACCTCTCGCCCGACGGGAAGAAGCTGCTCGTGGCCCGCGGCACCGCGGTCACGATCCAGGACGCCGTCGCGGGCGCGCCCGCGGGCGACGCCGTGGTCATGGCCCCCATGACCGCGACCGCCGACCCGCGCGCCGAGTGGAAGCAGATGTTCCACGAGGCGTGGCGCCTGGAGCGCGACTACTTCTACGACCCGAGCATGCACGGGGTGGACTGGCCCGCCGTGCGCGCCCGGTACGAGAAGATGCTCGGCGACGCCGCCAGCCGCGAGGACGTCGGCTACATCATCAGCGAGATGATCTCGGAGCTGAACGTCGGCCACGCCTACTACAGCGGCCCCGAGTCCGAGGTGACGCCCTCCGTCCCGGTCGGGCTGCTCGGCGCGGACTTCGAGTTGGCGAACGGCGCGTACCGCGTCGCGCGCGTCTACGAGGGTGGCCCGTGGGATTCGGACGCGCGCGGCCCGCTCAGCCAGCCCGGCGTGGACGTCAAGGCGGGCGACTACCTTCTGGCCGTCAACGGCGTGCCCGTGGAGACCGACAGGGACGTCTACGCGGCGTTCCAGGGCATGGCGGACCGCGTGGTGACGCTCACCGTCAGCGCGAAGCCCACCCGCGACGCAAGCGCGCGCCAGGTGACGGTGCGCCTGCTCGGCAGCGAGTCGCCGCTGCGCTACCGCGACTGGATCGAGAAGAACCGGCAGTACGTCGAGAAGAAGTCCGGCGGGCGCATCGGCTACGTCTACGTGCCCGACACCGGGGTCAACGGCCAGAACGACCTGATGCGCCAGCTGATCGGCCAGAGGGGCAAGGAGGCGCTGCTGATCGACGAGCGGTGGAACGGCGGCGGGCAGATCCCAACCCGGTTCATCGAGCTGCTGAACCGCCCCGCCACGAACTTCTGGGCGCGCCGCCACGGCAAGGACTGGGTCTGGCCGCCGGACAGCCACCAGGGGCCGAAGGCGATGCTGATCAACGGACTCGCCGGATCGGGCGGCGACGCCTTCCCCTACTACTTCAAGCAGGCGAAGATGGGAAAGCTGGTCGGGACGCGCACCTGGGGCGGTCTGGTCGGCATCTCGGGCGGCCCGTCGCTGCTCGACGGCGCGAACGTCACCATGCCCGCCTTCGCCTTCTTCGAGCGGGACGGCACCTGGGGCGTGGAGGGGCACGGCGTGGACCCGGACATCCCCGTCTGGGACGACCCGTCCCTGCTGGCGGCGGGCTCCGACCCGCAGATGGACGCCGCCATCGCCCACCTCCTGGAGGAGCTGAAGCGCGCCCCGTTCGTCCCCGCCAAGCGCCCGGCGTCGCCGAACCGCCGGGGCTTCGGCGTCGAAAAGGGCGACCAGTAAGCAGGAAGCCCCGACTACGAAAGAACGGAAGGGCGCGGCAAGCAGCGCCCTTCCTGCTCGGCCCGGCCCCTATTCCACCGCGCCCGCGCGTCCCTTGTAGCGGGCGTTCGCGCCTTCGAGAAGGCGGCGCTCCTCCGGGGACAGGTCGTCGTAGGCGTCCGGGTCGTAGCGGGGCACGGCCCAGGCCAGCGGGTGCGGGCTGTACTTCAGGAAGATCGTGCGCCGCTCGTGGTCGCCGCGCCACGGCAGCGTCCCGTGCGTCAGCGCCTCCGTGAAGATGATCGCCGCGCCGGCGGGCGCGGGCACCGGCGTCACGCCCGGCGCGAGCCGCTCGCTCATGTCCGCCCAGCCCTTCGGCAGCGGAAAGTTCGCCTTGTGGCTGCCGGGGACGCAGGCGAATCCGCCGTCGCCGGGGTTTACGTCCTTGAGCGCGTACGCCACCACGGTCAGGCCGCAGCGCATCCGCCCGTCGTGGTAGCGGTACCACGCCGTCCGGTCGTCCCCCGCGCCGCCCCCGTGCAGCGTCGCCCCGATCGGCCCGAGCCCCTTGCGGATGACGTCCAGGTAGTCGTGGTCAAGCCGGTACGGCTCTCCCAGAAGGGTCGCCAGGTGCCCCGCGACGCGCGGGTTGGCGATCAGGCGGCGGTACTCCGGCCCCCATTCCAGCAGTTTTCCGAAGCGGTGCGTCGTGCTGTCCGGCTCCGGCAGTTCCGCCATCTTCGCATCGACGGTGGCGTTCAGCGCGGCCACCTGCTCCGGGCTCAGCGCGTCCTCCACGACGAGATAGCCGTGCAGGTCGAACAGGTACTTTTCGGCGTCGGTCATTGGCTCCGATACCTCCCGGCGTTACGGTTCGCTCCACGGCCACGCCCTTCCTTTCCGTGGCTCGGCGGCGATTTCCTCGGCGGCAGGCTTTCGCGCCGCGCGCGGCAGGGAGCGGAGGTGGCGCAGGGCGCGCGCGGCGGGGTCCTGCCCGTAGTAGTCGCGCAGGACCGAATACAGAAGGCGGTGGCGGTGGTGCAGGGCGACCGGCTTCTCGAAGAACGTCTCCGTCGCGACGGCGAAGAACTCGGCGGGGTTGGTCGCACCGTAGGAGTCGAGGACCGCCTCGCGGCCCGCGTACGTCTCCTCGCGCAACGCGTTGAACTCCGCGTCCATCACCTGTTGCCAGGCGTCGTACAGCTCCGCGCGGTGCAGGCGCGGCACCCCCTCCGCGTCGCCGTCGGCCATGTCCAGCGCGTGCGCGAACTCGTGCAGGGCGACGCTATGCCCGTCGCCGGTCTGCCGCGCGCCGTCGCGGGCGTCCGCCCAGGAGAGAATGACCGGCCCGTGCTGCCACGCCTCCCCGAGCCGCCAGCTCTCGCGGACGTCCACGATGCCGCCGGGCATCGGCTCCCGCCCCGCCACCCGGTAGCCCGCCGGGTAGACGAGGATCGTGCTGACGCCCCGGTAAGCGTCCGTGCGGTTCGGCAGTCCCAGCGTCAGCAGGCACGCCAGCGCGGAGATCGTGACCGTGACCTCGTCGGTCAGACTCAGCCCGCCCGCGCCCTCCCACTCCCTCTCGGCGCGGAACACGCGCAGGTCGTCGCGCAGCCGCGCCTGCTCGTCCGGCGTCAGGAGGGCGTAGTGCGCCACGTTCGCCCGCAGGTACTCTTCCCACGCCTCGGGGAACGGCTCCGCCGTGATCCGCTCCCGCCGCTGCCGCTTCAAGAAATCGAACACGCCCCGATTGTACCGCCCCGCGCCCTCTACCTGCGCCCGTTCCTCGTCTGATCCGACCAAGCCCCTTGATCCGCCGATCGGCAGATGCGGTCTGGCGCGCTCTCCGCAACAATGAACCGGGGAAGACACCGATTCGTCGTCTGCGAAGGAGGCGGAGCGATGGAAAAGGGATACTGTCTGGCCGGGACTGTCGTCGCGGGCGTCGGGGCGGGCGCCGCGCTGTACGCGCTTCGGGTCCGCCCCTGGCACCGGCGCTGGGGAGCGACCGAGGAAGAGGTGACCGACGCGATCACCATCGACGCCCCGGTGGGCGACGTGTGGCCGTGGCTGGCGCAGATCGGGCAGGGAAGGCGGCTTCAGCAGCTACACCCGGCTGGAAAACCTGGTCGGCTGCCATATGCGCAACGCGGACCGCGTTCTCCCGGAATTCCAGGAGATCCGGGGCGCTAACGCCGTCCGGTTGCACCCGAAGGTGCCGCCCCTCCCGGTCCTCCTCGTGGAGCCGGAGCGGGCGCTGGTCATGGGCAGCAACACGCGCGACCCGGGGACGCGGGGCCTGTACCTGAAGCCCCTGAGAGACGACCGGACCCACCTAGTCGTGCGCGGGCGAGGGGACTGTCAGGCGAACCCGCTCCACTGGGTCGTCCGCCGGATACTCTTCGAGCCGATCCACTCCGTCATGGAGCGTAAGATGCTGCTCGGCATCCGTGCGCGGGCGGAAAAGGCGGGGGACGCCCCTCCGTCCACTCCTGCGCTTGCTCGTTAATCCGC
>DATLHN010000418.1:0-4179 GCA_035539875.1 Armatimonadaceae bacterium | reverse complement strand
GCAATGGTCGGCGGCGCTGCCGGACCACCCGCGTATCTGTCGTTCCGTGCGCTATATTCGGTTTGGATTCGCCGGGTCGTGCGTGACCCTATCGTCGCAGGGGCAGGTCCATCTGGTCGCCGGTAGCGGGTTTGAAGCGGGCGGTGCGGAAGTGCAGGTCCCCGACGCGGACGCGGCCGATGTCCGGCGAGAAGCCCAGCGCCCGCTCGGCGGCTGTAGCATACTCGAAGGCATCGTCGAGCGCTTCGAACAGGAAGACGAAGTCCTCCGAACCTTCGCGGTGAACGACCAGTTCCTCGCCGTTAGTCCCTGGTACTTTGAGACATAGTGCGGTGGTCGGGACGTTTTGATCGCTGTAAACGTCGTCGGACAGAGACGAATCTTCATCAAAGAGCGGCATGGTTCCTACTCACGACTGATAAACAGTTGGGCTCCGAGCTACAGGACATCAGCTTCTGCTTGCAAGTTCCGTGCGGCGTCGGGCGCGTCCACGGAAACGTCGGGGCGCGGGCGGGGGATAGCGCCCATCGGAACAGCGGCGGCAGTCGGGTATCCCTGCATTCCCGGCTCCTGACTGTCGCGGAAGGCGCGGGCCGCCTCCGCCACGGAGATTCTCAGTCGCTCCAGATCGGCAAGCTGCCTGTGCAGGAGACTGGGCGTCGCGACCGGAAGCGAAACCGATGCGGCGAACGCCGGGGCGTGGTGCGGCGCGAAGGGGGCCGCCGCCGTCGGCGTGCCCGCGCCACGGTAGCCGCCGGGCAGCGCGGGGTAGGCCCAGGGGGCGTAGTTCAGGTCGGGGGCTCCGGGCGAGAAGCGGGGAGATGCGGCGGCGGCGCTCGAAGGGGAATCGGGCGCGGAAGAGGAGTCGGTGCGGGCGACGGTCTCGGCAGGGAAGTCGGCTCGTATCGTGGAGATTCCCGCCCACATCAGTACGGTCAGGACCGCAACCAGAGGAAGCCCTATCTGCACCAGCGGTGACGACCACCAGGCATCGCAGTTTGGGCACGCACCGTCCCGGTTGCGGCGACGGCCACACTTGCCGCACCAACCGTTGACGTAGTGCGCATAAACATTCAGGGTGGATGTCACGCGCCGCCTGTTCCCTTCATGAGTCTGCCCCGCGCTTCACAGTTTATGGCGAAGATGGGCCGTTGTCAATCACTATTTGACCGCACCCGGCCCGGCGAGAGCGGGTTGCTCTGAACACCGGGGACCGCTATACTGCACAGTGTGAGTCCCCCCACGGGCGCGCCCGCCCCCCGCGAGGCCGTCTTTCCCGAACGACTTCTTGCCTGGTACGCGGCGCACCGGCGCGATCTTCCCTGGCGACGCACGCGGGACCCGTACGCCATCTGGGTGTCCGAGATGATGCTCCAGCAGACCCAGGTGGCGACGGTAATACCCTACTGGACCCGGTGGATGGACCGCTTCCCGACGGTGCGCGCGCTGGCGGACGCGCCGCTGGACGCGGTCCTGAAGGAGTGGGAGGGTCTCGGGTACTACGCGCGCGCGCGGAACCTCCACCGCGCCGCGCAGGTCATCCGCGACGACCACGGGGGCGTCTTCCCGTCGACCTTCGACGCGGTGCTCGCGCTTCCGGGCATCGGCCGCTACACGGCCGGAGCCATTTGCTCCATCGCGCTCGGGCTCGACACCCCCATCGTGGACGCGAACGTCGTCCGGGTCCTCTGCCGCGTCTTCGGCGTCCCCGGCGACCCCAAGTCCCCGAAGGTGCAGGCGCGCCTGTGGGAGATTGCCGCGCGCCTGATCCCGCCGGGCCGGGCGTCGGAGTTCAACCAGGGGATGATGGAGTTGGGCGCGCTCATCTGCGGGTCAACCCCGCGCTGCGAGGTGTGCCCGGTGCGCGAGATCTGCGCCGCCTACGCCTCCGGAGACCCGACGTCGCTTCCCGAGTTCGCCCCGCGGCCGGAGTTCACGCGCCAGACCGACGTGTGCGCGCTGGTCGCCCCCGCCCCGGAAGACCCGCGCCTGCTGCTCGTCCGCCGCCCCGAGGGCGGCCTCTGGGGCGGCCTCTGGGAGTTCCCGCGCGTCACCGCCGCGGAGGGCGAGAACGCGGTCGCGGCGGCGGAGCGTGCGGCGCGCGAGATCGCCGGGCTGGCCGTCCGGGCGGCGAGCGAGGTGCCCGCCGCCACGGTCAAGCACGGCGTCACGACGCGCCGCATCACCCTCCTCGCCCTGCCCTGCTACGCGGCGGAGGCGCACCAGTCCCCGCGTCCCGCCCCAGGTTACGCCGCCGAATGGGTACGCCTCGAAGACCTGCCGCGCTACGCACTCTCCTCGCCCCAGCGCCGCCTCGCCGAGCAGCTGCGAGACCGCACGACGCAGCCTAGCCTCTTCTAACGCAAAACCGGCCGCTCGCCTACGCGAGCGGCCGGTTCCGCAATTGCCTAAATAACCTAAAGGGCATCGCGCCGCGGAAGGCTACGACCGGCCTTCGGCTACCCCAACGGCGAACGCTGCCGCCGCGACTGGCGCGATGCGCGGCCAGATCTTCTGCGCCGTCGCCTTCTCTTCGGCCTGGATGGTGCGCGCGAGCTGGGCGGTCTCCAGGTCGCCCGCCGCCTCCGACGCCGCGGCCAGCGACTCGTACATCGCTATCTCCAGGTTCTCGATGCAGTACGCCTGGACCAGGTTCCGCGTCGCCTTGTCACCCGCGTCCTTGCCGCCGTGCAGCAGATCGGTCGCGGCCACGCCGAGCTTGTTCATGAAGTCCTTGAGCTTGTTGCTGCCGCCGCCGAGCGCGTGCAGGCGCGCTTCGAGCCGCTGCTTCTGGCTCTCGGTCTCCGCCAGGTGCTGCTGGAACATCATCGCGTCCTGCGGGTCCGTGGACTCCGTGATCATGTCCTTGAGCCCGGTCAGTGCCGCCGCCTCCACCGAAATCGCGTCGTCCAGGTAGCGCATGATGCGCTCGCGGGCGTCGTCGCTAACGACCGCGTTGTTCATTTGCGAAACAGACATTGTGCTACGTCCTTCCCAATACCTTTAGTAGGCGAGCGCGCGGGCCGACACTGCGCCTCGCGCGCCCTCCGTCTACGGGAAGGAATTACCCCGGCATAAAACGCGGCAAACCGACAGGGCTTACGGAGAGTCAGGGCCGGCCGCCGCCTCCGTCTGTGCCCGCGACCACGTTTTCGTGCAGAGGGGCTACCGCGCCGCGCGCGTTCGCCGCGCCGCCCCGGTCCACGAGCCGGTACGAGACGGCCGCCTTCCCGGTCCGTCGGACCAGCGCCACGCCGTTCTCGCGCACGGTGTCCGCCTTGCCCGCCTGCGCCCCCTTCAGGAAGGCCACGGCCTTGGCCTTCCTGAAGGGGGCGCAGGCGGGCAAGGCGGAGGACGCGCCGCCGGGCTTCGCCGCGTGCTCGGCGGCGTCGGTGGCGTAGGCGCGCAACAGTTTGGGCCACAGTTTCGCGAACAGGCCCGGCTCGCGGAAGACGTCCGCGGTGACCATCTTCCCGTTCACGGCCACGACCACGCCGACCGGCTTCGCGCCGCCCCGGGAGGCAGGGAGCCCGCCCGAGAACGCCTTCAGGTAGGGCGTGACGCTAGCGGCGGCGCTCCCGCCGCTGCCCTCCAGCACCCCGCGGTAGGTCCCCGTCGCGTTCGCGGCGCGGAACTTCGCGTTCTTCGACTCGACCTTGCTCCACACCTGCTGCTGGGCGGAGCCGAGTGGCGCGGGGCGGGCGGCGGAGCGCTGCTGCCTGCCCATCACCTGCTGGACCGGCACGTTCGCGGCGGCGCTCTGTCCCCGGGCAGCCACATTTCGCGTTTGAGGATCGACGACGCCCGACGGCATCGCTACCGCGGCGGGAGAGGCGATCTTCGCCGCGTACGCGCCGCCCTGGGCCACCGCGCGTATCTCGGCGCTCGCGACCGCCTTCGCGCTCCCCGCGAACTCAGCGCGCCCGTTCCAGCGCCCGTGCTCGACGCAAAAAACGGTGACCGGCACCGACTTGCCGCCCGCGGGGATGACGGTGTCCTGCCCGAGGACCCGGTCCTGCTGGCCGCCGAGCACGACCTCGCCGCCCATCAGGTAGAGCGGCTTCTGCGCCCGGTTCGTGATGAACAGTGCGTTGACCTCGCCGCCCTGCCCCTTCTCGACCACGCTGACGAGCTTCGCCTTCAGCCCCTCGTCCAGGGTCATGTAGGTGCGGGTGTCCC
>DATLHN010000417.1:0-2944 GCA_035539875.1 Armatimonadaceae bacterium | reverse complement strand
CCTTTGCATGGCCAGCACGTCGCGCAGGTCGCGCTCGTAGCTGTCGGTCCAGAGAGTGCGGTCCGTCTGCGCGTGGATCATCCGGACGGCGATCCGCACACGACCGCCAGAGCGCCGCACCGAACCCGTCAGCAGTACGTCCACGTTCAGCTCGCGGCCGATCTCCGGCACCGGCTTACGCGAGCCCTTGTACTGCATCACCGACGGCCGCGCCATCACCCGCACCACGCCGGTCTTTGCCAGATCCGTGATCAGCACCTCGGTCAATCCATCGGCGAAGTAGTCCTGAGATAAGTCGCCGGACTGGTTCTCCAGTGGCAGCACGGCCACGGACTGGATGCGAACCGGGGCGACTCCGCCGAGTAGTCGCTCGCGCAGCCCGCCGGCGTTGGGGCCTAGGAGCATGGCAGAGACCAGCAGAATACCGACCAGGGCTGGTAGCCAGTGGCGCGGTAACGCGCCGGAGTGTGGTGGCGTTACGGCCGGGGCGGCGGGAGACGGCCGCCTCCCGCCCTGTGGGACTGGCTCGCCGTCGTCGGTCGTATCGCGGACGTCGGGCGAGGAGGGCTGCGCGAGCCCCACCCAGCTCTCCTCCACGCTTGCCACGAAGCGATAACCGTGGCGCGGTACCGTTTCGACGTATCGGGCTCCGTCCGTGCCCTCGCCCAGTGCGCGCCGCAGCGCGGAAACGTTGACCGACAGGTTCGCTTCCTCGACGAAGCTATCCGGCCAGATTCGCTGCATCAGCTCGGCTTTTTCGACCAGTTGACCGCTGTTTTCCACGAGAACGACCAGAAGGTCGAAGGCCTTGGCCGTGAGCGACACGGACTCGTGGTCGCGCAGAAGCTGCCGCTCTTCGGGAATGAGGCGGAAGGGACCGAACTCGTAGATGCGCCTCGGCTGCCTCATCCTTTCACCCATTCCGGAGCTTTGCCCGAGCTTCGTTGGCGATTACTTGGAAAAAAATTGGCGGTTCTTAAGGACTTCCCGGCCGGCCCTGAGCGAAGATGCGGATACCGGTTGCGGGCATCCGGATGTCGGGCGGGATCTGCATACCATTATAACAAAGCCACCGGTCGAACTACAACGCGCCGGGGGGAGAACTGGCTGAGCCCCCGGCCCGTGGCGCGCGCACAGGGGAACCACTATGGAGCCCGCACCTCCCTCGGCGGCGGGGCGGCTAGAACTCGGGGCAACGCAGCCTCTCCCGAAGTGCCGGAGCGCCCCTGGGACACGCGCGACCTCTGAGCAACACTACCGCGGGATGCTCAATCACTGCACGACGAGCGCCCGGCTTTCGTAGACCGACGCCGCAGGGGCGCGAGAGCGCACCGTTAATCTTGCTCGCGCTCCGCCGATGATCCGGGGCTTTGTCCTATATACGGTTACAATAGAAGCGTCCGGGTCAGAGATGCCAGCGTTCGTGCCACGCGAAGACGCCAGGCAGAACGCGCGAAGCTCCCTGGCCTTGATCCAGACGGGCTGAAGTCATGCCATGAACGAATTGTGGCGAATCACGCTCTTGGGAGGTCTGCGGGCGGAGCAGGGCGATCAGATCGTCACGCGCTTCAAGACCCAGAAGGTCGCCTCCCTCCTCGCCTACCTGGCCTGCTACCCGCGACACGCGCACCCGCGCGAGGTCCTCGTCGAACTGCTCTGGCCCGGCAGCGACGCGCCCACGCTGCGCAACAGCCTCTCGGTCGCCCTCAGCTCCCTGCGCCACCAGTTCGAACCGCCGGGCGTTCCGCAGGGGGAGGTGCTGCGCGCCGACCGCTTCTCGATCGGCCTGAACCCCGCCGCGGTGACGACCGACGTGGCACAGTTCGAGCGGGCGATCAAGGCGGCGGGGAAGGCGGGCAGCGATCTGGAGCGCGCCCAGCACCTGACCGACGCGGTGGAGCTTTACCAGGGGCCGCTGCTCCCCGGCTTCTACGAGGCGTGGATAACGGGCGAGCAGGAACGGCTCTCGGGCCTGTTTTTCGACGCGGTGGCCGCGCTGGTCTGCTACCTGGAGGGCATAGGCGACTTCCGCGCTGCCCTCTCGCACGCCCGCCGCGCCGTCGCCGCGGACCCGACGCGCGAGGAGGGGCAGCACCACCTGATCCGACTGCTGGCCGCGGACGGACAGCCGGGGGCGGCGCTTCGCCAGTACCGGGAGTACGAGCGCCTGCTCGAGGAGGAGACCGGGGAGGAGCCGTCGGCGGCACTGCGGTTCCTGTTCCGGCGCATCGAGAAGGAGAGCGGCCTCTCCGCTATGGGAGCTGCGGCTACCGCGGCCACCGGGACGCCGAAACCGGCTGCACCGGCACCCGCCCCGACTCTCCCGTCCGGCGTCGTCGGCCGGGCCGCCACGGTCACGTTCCTGATGACCGACATCGAGGGCAGCACGCGCCTCTTCCAGCGCACGCCACAGGCATATGGCGCGGCGCGGGAGCGGCACAATGACCTGTTACGGGCCGGATTCGTCCGGCATGGCGGCCAGGAAGTCAAGGAGACGGGAGACGGTTTCGTCGTCGCCTTTCGTACCGCCGGTGGCGCGCTCGCCTGCGCGGTGGCCGCCCAGGAGGCGCTGGCGGCGGAGGCGTGGCCCGAGGAGATCGGCGGCCCGCTTCGCGCGCGCATGGCGCTGCATACCGGCGACGTGCAGCAGAGCAGCGAGGACGGACATTACCACGGAATCGTGTTGCACCACGCCAGCCGCATGCTCACCGCCGCGCACGGGGGGCAGATACTCGTCTCGGACGCAACCGCCTCGCTGGCGGTCGGTGGTGCAGGCGCGGAAGGCTTTCGGCTGGTCGATCTCGGGGTCTACCGGCTGCGGGACGTCCCGGAGGCGAAGCGGCTGTTCCAGGTGGAGTGGCCGGGGATGGAACCGGCGGACTTCGGCCCGCTCGCCGCGGAGGCGGGGTACGAGGCCAACGTCCCGCCGCGCTTCACCCGGTTC
>DATLHN010000416.1:0-2979 GCA_035539875.1 Armatimonadaceae bacterium | reverse complement strand
CCTATGGGTGCCTTTTCTCCCGCCGGGCGCCGGATCCCTCCAAGGACGGAGGCGTCCCGGGCGGCCGATCGCCTTCAGGAACACACCAGAAACCCCCGTTCCCTGAGGCGGACGGGCCTGAGGCGGACGGGGATGGCACTTTGGCGGGGTCGGCCGTCGCGACGGCGTCCGGGTCGCCGCGGAGGAACCCGGCGAACTCCGAGCGCTTCGCCAGTTCCCGCACGCCCGGCAGTGCCGCCGACTCCCTAGACTCCCTAGACTCCCTAGACTCCATGTCCAGTGTCGTCCCCTTCTTCGACGGACCGCTTACTGCCGCTAGCACGTCGCGTCCGCTATGTCGGTCCACTACATTGTGCCCCGAAAAGGGAGGTTTCGGGGACATGGCTAAGTAGGTAGGCGGGGCGCACTGAGACCGTTGATGCCGCCCGAGGCCGGGCGGCGGAGCGGGCGGTCAGCCGGGCGAGCGGCGTCGGGGACCCGCGAGCGCGCACCGCACCGCGCCGGCCGGCGCGGTGCGGTGCGGTGCGGTGCGGCGACACTACCACCGCCTGCCACGACGCCACCGCCGCAGATCATCCCCTTTCTCCTCGAGCGCCTCGCAGGCGATCCACGCAGGCGATCCACGCAGGCGATCCACGCAGGCGACCCACGCAGGCGACCGGCCTCGATTCCGACCCGGCAGCCTGCCACAAAGCACGGGCGGCGCGTGTCTCAGTTTGCAGGAACCCGTCGCGCCCACGCGCGGCCGTCTGACCGGCCTGTTTTCCGGATCCGGAGTACGCGGAGTCGAAATACGCGGACCCGGAGTGCGAGGTCAACTTATGCGAGGTCAACTTATGCGAGGCGAACCCGCGGGGGACGAGCCCGACAGGGCGCGGCGCGCCCTTCTCCTGCTCTGCGCCCACGCAGGGCTGCTGGTCCTGGCTTCCGCGGCGTCGGGCGCCGCGGCGGCCGTGGCCGCCGCGGGGGGCCGGGCCTGGGCGTGGGACTACTTCCGGTACTCCTACGAGAACGGCTGGGGCCACGGGCAGCCCTACCGCAGTGACTACTCCCTCGCCGCGGTGATGGCGTACGCCGCCGCCTACGCCGCGGGCGTCGCCGGCTACGCCGCGGCGCGCGGCATCGCCCCCGCCGGGTGGGTCGTGCTCGGGACGCTCGTGAGCGCGCTGGGGCTGGCCTCCTTCCTGGTCGAAGGCAGCCACTGGGTGTGGCCGCACCACCTGTCCTGGGTCGCCTCGTTCCCCGCCGCGGGGGTGCCCCTGGCCCTCATCGCCGCCGCGCCGCTCCGGAGGGCCGCGGCGCGCGGCGGACCGCCACAGCCGACGCTCGCGCCGGCAGCCGCGGACTGAACCGCAGCGGCTCGAACCGTAGCGGCTCGAACCGTGAGCGCAACGGGCATCCGGCGCGAGAACCCCCATCCCGCCGCCGTTTACTGCTGTCTCGCCCATGTCACGCGCCCTGACCTGTCCCCAATGTTTCACGCCCCGCTCTGTCTACCTGTTCATCCGCCTCCCCGCGCTGTTTTCCCGGTCTCCCTCCTCCGTCCCATTAACGGACGTTTAGGGGACAGCGAACGGCTGTCGGCGGCCGGTCGCATATCACTTAGGTAGGAGAGTAGCAAGTGCAGGCGGGAGCAGTGGCGTGAAACCGAACGGGGTCGCTACGAGGGCATCGACTTCCTAATCACATCGCCGTACTACCCAAAAGCGGGTGCCAGTGCCGGCGCAGGGCGGACAGGCGGCAACCCATCGGATGAAGAACGACGGCCAGCTCGCCGAGGCACCGACGCCTGCCAAATACGCCCTCCCCGCACTACTAGGTCCTACGACAGGAGCTCCGACGGCGTCACCCTCACCGAGATCGAACGTATCCGCTTCGTATGCGCCTCCAGGGCCGCGCGCTGGCTCTCGTTGCGGCTTTTCACTGCCGTCGCCGCGTTCGCCCCCTCCCGCGTCGCCTTGAGCGCGGCCTGCCGGACCGGCTCCACCACTTCGGCGCGCGCCGGCGACCACGCGCTGACCACGAGTGTCTTGCCATCGGCAGAGGAGGTGACGGCGGGCGCGTCGGGGCGCAGGCGGGGACGCAGGTCTGCGGAATTGGTGCGCGAATGACGCTCGTACAGGGTGAGGAAGAAACGGGGGTTGTCTATGCCGCCGGGGGTTCCCATCGCCTCCTGATCGGTCGGGCCGAGGGAAACCGGCTCCGAAGGGCGTACCGTGAGGGTGCGTTCCAAGCGCAGGGCGGGCGCCCGGCCGTCCTGCGCCGCGCTGCCCGTACCCCGCGCGGACAGGATGGGGGCGGTAACGAGAACTGCCACAGCAGCGACAGCAGCCGTAGCGGGAAAGACCCCGCCCGTCACGACTTTGGTACCTTTAGTCAACGGATGTTTCTCCTTCTGTCGCCTCGCGGATTTCGACGCGCACGTCCGTACAACCGCCAGAACCGCTTCGCCCCCGCTGCATCCCCGCTGCATCCCCGCTGCATCCCCGCTGCGTCCCCGGAGTGCCGGCGCGCTGCGGGTGACGCGTCGCTCGACCCGATCTCCCCTTCTCAGCCCGCATCCGGCCGCGGCGGCACCGTGCACTATACGCACCACCATCACGCGCTTCCGCCCCTACAGCGTGCGAGGGTTGGGCCGCTGCCCCTTAGCGCGTGGCACTGATCTGCCCCCGGTCTATGCTCCAACCGGGTCTTCGGCCTGCCCGATTTCGACGACTGTGTGAATCCTTCTTTACCTTCCCGCTCGCTTGCCGAAGGGTACTTTTGTCCCGCAGCAGCCAGACCAGGGGGCGTCATGCTCGACGCGTCGGGCCGATCCTCAGGGTCCGGCGCTTTTTCTTTGCCTCGGCCCGGCGTGGCGAAAAGGCGAAGCAGGTGACAGCAACGGCGCTGCCGCTTGCTGCGCCGACCCGCGCACGCCGTATCAGCGCGCCGCGCGGGAAATGTACCGCCTGCTCCTGCCGCCCGCGTTGTTGATGT
>DATLHN010000415.1:0-23019 GCA_035539875.1 Armatimonadaceae bacterium | reverse complement strand
CGAGGAACTCGTAGCGGTCCGTCCGGGCCGCCGCGTTCGGGGAACGCCCCCGGGCGCGCACGGAGCCGAGGCCGATCGCGCACGGGACGGCCAGCCGGGCGCACAGCGCGGCGGCAAAGGCGGCGTCCTCGTCGGCGTCCTCGCCGCGCAGGCCGTGGTGGAAGTGGGCGGCGGCCACCGGGCGGGGCCATAGGGCGGCGTCCGCCCCTTCGCAGAGCGCGAGCAGCAGGGCGCACGAGTCCGGCCCGCCGGAGAGCGCGACGAGCAGGCGCGGCTGCTCCCCCGGTCGAGAAAAGAGAAGGCGGGCCGCCGCGGATTCCGCGGCGGCCCGCACGAACGGGTGCGCTGCCGTCACGCTCTGTCCCCGGCCGCCGTCAGCGCCCGGTCGCGGCGGACGACGGCTGGAGCGTCGGGTCTACGACCGGAGCCGCGGCCCGGCCGCCCTTCGCGGCGGGGACCACCAGAATTCCGGACGCCGACGAGGTCACGGTCAGCCCGCGTCCCTCCAGGTGGCGGCGGAGCGCCTGGGAGGCCGTCTCGTTGCGCGCGTAGATCGTGACTCGCAGGTCCTCGGGCACGTTTTCCAGCGTGACCGGGCGGCCGTAGCGGGCCGAAACCTCGCGCGCCGCGTCGAGCACACTCATCTGCGGCAGGCCGAACGCCTGGCGACTATCCGCCTCCGAACCATTCTCCCGCACGGGTACGAAAATGTGGCGGACATGCCGCTCTCCGTCGCCCGTCCACTGCACTTCCAGGCCCAGCGTCGGTTCGCCCTGCGCGACCGCGAGCGGCACCCGAATGACCTGCGGCCGACTGCCGGACATCAGGAAGCGGTAGGGCGTGCCCCCGCCCCCTCCCTTCGCGACGCTGCGGAAGCGCACCATTCCCTTGCCCGCGTTCTCCAGCCAGAACGTAAAGTCCATGACCTTGCCGTCGCTCGGCGTGACGGACTCCGTGCGGGAGATCAGCAGCTTGCGCGTCGTTTCGACCACGCCGGAGTCGGTGAACTCGCCGCTGTACGGCAGGAGGCGGGCGGCCAGCGACGCCTGCGCCACGGCGGGCGGCTTCGGAGTAGAGCCGGAGGTCGCCGCAACGGGGGGGGCGGCGGTCGAGGTCAGGGCGTCCGGCGATTTCGCGCCGTTCGCCGCCACGAACAGGATCCCGGCGGCGGCGGCCGTGACCAGGGAGCCGCCCAGCGCCCACCGGGTCTGGGGACCGAAGACGCGCTCCCGCAGCGACGGCCGAGCGCCCGGGTAGTAGCCGCTCCTGCTTCCCTGCCGCTCGACCGCGCTGATCACGTTGTCGCGGAAGAACATGGGCGGCTCGGGGGCGGGCAATACGGTCAGGTCGCGCCAGAGGGTGCGCAGGGAGTCCTCGTCCGCCCGGCAGGACGGGCAGGAAAGCAGATGCTCGCGCATCGCCGCCGCCTCGCCCGCGGGCAGATTACCTTCGATGTAGTCCGACGCCTGTTCGCGCCACCGGTTACAGTTCATGATCCTACCTGCGATCGAGCAGAGCTTTCCGTGTAAGCGAGGGGAATCCGTACGCCTATTACGGTACGCGCGGATCGCCCCTTATGTCGCAAAGATTTGCCGCCGCCTCCCGCCGATCGCGGAAATGCGACTCACTTACATCGGACCGTCGGTGACGCCAAAAAGTTCCGCGGCGGGCGACAGGCGGTCGCGCAGGGCGAGGCGGGCGCGGTTGAGGCGGGATTTGACGGTGCCCATGGGGCACTTGGTGATTTCGGCGATCTCCTCGTAGGAGAGGCCCTGGGTGTGGTAGAGGACCACCATGACGCGCTGCTCCTCGGGCAGGGTCTTGATCGCCATCTCCAAAATCTTGCGCCGCTCGTCGCCTTCGGCGACATCCTGAGGGCCGGGGGTGGGGTCCTCGAACTGGCGGGTGACGGTCGACTCCTCCAGCGTCATCACCTCTTCCAGCGAACGGTGCGGCCGGGCGCGCTTGCGCTTGCGGTCGTCGAGGAAGACGTTGGTGACGATCCGGTACAGCCACGTGGAGAAGGCGGAGTCGCCGCGGAACGATTTGAGGTTGTTCCAGGCGCGGACGAACGCCTCCTGGGCTATGTCGGAGGCGTCGTCGTAGGAGCCGGAGAGCCGGTAGGCGGTGCTGTAGACGTTCTTTTCGTAGAGGCGCACCAGCTGGTCGAACGCCTCCAGGTCGCCGCGCCGGCTGCGGTCGACCAGGCGGCGCTCCTCGGTATTCTGCGGAAGCGGGCGCACGCCGTCCGCCGCCGCGGCCTCACCGCCGCCGCTGCTCCTTCGAAAGAACATACTGGTTGGTTCTACCCCGGCGCACCCGAAATCCTGCGCGCTCAGGACCTACTGCCGCGCGCCCGGCATCTCGTCCTGCTCGACGAGTGGCGATCCGCCCGCCTTTGCCTCGGCGATCGCGCGCGTCTCTTCCGCCGTCAGCGGCAGGGGAGAGACGCCGCGGGATATCGGCTTGGCGTAGACCCTCATGTCGGTACGGGTATGCAGCGCGGAGAAGACGATGCCGCTGCCCTCGGCGTCCAGCACCGCCATGGAGAAGCTCTGACGCCCTCCGGTGCCCACGACCGCATCGTAGCGCACGACGCTGACCTTCTGGAGACACTCCTTCAGGCCCTGGGCGTTGGATTCGCCCGCTTGGGAGGCGCGCTCCACGCGGGCCCGCAGCGCGGCCATCTCGTTCGTGCTTTCCAGGAGCATGCCTTCCAGGCTCTTGCCGTCCGCGCCGCGCAGCAGGCGGCGCTGTCGCCTGCCGATCACGATCTGGCGGACGAACAGAGCAAGGTTTAGCAGCAGCAGCAGCAGCAGCGCCCCGAGCGCGCCCGCCAGCGCGAAAAGCGGTTCGCGGCGGATGAATTCCAGGACGGGAGTAAGGGCGCCATCGAGCCATTCCATATGGACTATAGTACAGCCAACCCGCCGGGCAGGGAAGGGGATTTGGGTCAGCTCAGCCTCCCGCGCGCCCCTATGACGGAGGACACCCTTCAATTCGCAGCATGCCCCACCAACAATAGTGTAGGAGAAACTGGCGAGAAGGCTGCTCGTGCAGCCGGAAGGCCCGCGCAGGAACCGATCAGGAATGTCATCCGAGACTCTGCCGCTCGAAAAAATTCGGACGAACCCCAATCAGCCGCGTCGAACGTTCTACCAGGAATCGCTGGAGGAGCTAGCGGCGTCGATCCAGGAGCGCGGGGTTCTGCAGCCGATCGTCGTCCGACCGATGAACGGGCCGAACAACGGCTTCTTCGAGATCGTCATGGGGGAACGCCGGTTCCGCGCCTCCAAAATGGCGGGCCTCAGCCACATCCCCGCCATCATCAAGACGCTGACCGACGAGGAAGCGGCGGCGGACTCGCTGCTGGAAAACCTCCAGCGCGAGGACATGAACCCGATCGAGCGGGCCCGGGCGATGCAGAGCCTGCTCCAGTTCATGAGCTACGAGCGGGTGGCCCGCACCCTCGGCGTGTCGGAGACGACGATCCGCCGCGCCCTGGAGCTTCTGGAACTGCCGTCGGTCATCCAGCAGGAGCTGATCACCCGGCCGGGCGCGGGCGAGGGGGCTTTCAACGAGGGCCACGCCCGCGCACTTCTGGCGATGAACGACGACGTGCAGAGCCAGCAACGCCTCGTCCAGAAGGTCAAGCAGGAGAAACTCAACGTCAACGACCTCGACAAGGTCGTCGCCGCGATCCGGCGCTACCCGCAGAAGAAGGAGGCGTTCCTCCGCGTTCCGGTGAGCGTCACCGAGCAGATCCTGCGCAGCCTGGGCAACCGCGAGGAGCGCAAGAAACCCTACCGTTCCCAGACGGCGGACCAGCATTTGAAGGCGATCGAGAAGGGCTCCCAGTCGCTGGGCGAACTGCTCGACGACCGGATCGGCGAGTTCCTGTCTGCGGAGTTGATGAACCAGCTCCTGGCGACTACGGCCGATCTGGAGCGGGAGATACAGAACTTCAACACGAAGATCCGGGAGGCGCTCGCGAACAAGGACTTCGGCTTCCGGGAGGTCTACATCCACTGCCCGCTCTGCGGGCGCGTGGAGCTGATCGGTTCGCTGCGCTGCTCGGTGTGCTGGACGATCCTGCGGCGGTGCTACGACTGCGGCAATTACGACCGCGCGTACGAGAAGTGCGGCATCACGGGCGCTCAGGTGATGGTGAGCGAGGCAGAAAACCCCAAGGAGCACTCCAAGTCGTACAAGTGCCCCATGTACAAGCCGAAGTTCGAGGCGCAGGCCGTCAAACTGAAGATGGCCGCGTAAACCAGACTCGTTTCTCGTGCAGGGCGGCGGGGCCCCCTCCAATCGATGGAGGGGGCCCCGCCGCTGTCTGCCCTTCTCTCGTTACGGCGTGCGGGTCCCGGTGTTCAGGTGGAGCTGCACGCTGGGCGGGAGTCTCGGGGCGTGCCCCGCGCGGATCAGGACCTCGACGATGTGGCGCACGCGGTTCGTCTCCTCCAGGGACCACAGCCCGGAGTGGTTTCCGGTATCCAGCTCTTCGATGTATCGGAGCAGCAGGTCGTGCAGCGCAGCGGCCAGTTCCTCCGTGAGCGGCACCGGCTCCCGAAGCGGTGCGGGCGGGTTCGCGTCCATTCGATTCTTCTCCCTTCCGGCGATACGAGTATCGACCGCGCGCGTGCGGAGTAACGGGTCTGGTTCTATACGTTCCCGCGGCGGCGCGCGGAAAAACGGCGCGGCGGCGGGTATGCTGAGGGCGACGCCGCCATCGCACTGTCACGGAGGAGATCCGAAATGCACCCCGCCGACGATCCCGACTTCCAGCGCGCGGGGCTCGGCTGCCTCGCCGTGATCACCGGCCTGCTCTGCCTGTTTCTGCTCGTGCGCCTCGGGGCGCACGTCGGGACGGGTAAGGTGGCATTCCTATCGCCGGGGGAGGTGCGGATGCAACTCGGGCCGAAGAGCCGGGCGACCCTGTGGACGGATACGTTCTACCGCCCGCGCCACACGTCCATCCCAGACGGCCCCTGCGCGATCCTTGCGCCGTCCTGGCACGCGCTCGGCATGCCCGTCGTCACGCTCCTCCTCGCGGCGCTCTCCGGCCTGGGCTGGTACGGCTACCGCCACGCGGGAAATGACTACGGTGGCCTGGTGCTGGGGGCCTGCGTGGTCCTGTTGACAGCGTACTTCCTGGCGTCCTTCGCCACGAACCAGGCGATACGGGTGGAGCGAAGCGGCTACAACGCCCCGGTCGCGCCGGGCGGCGTTCCCCGCTAAAGCGGTTCCGGGCGGCGAAATACCAGGCAGTAGCTGTGGTCGTAGCCGAAACCGTAGCCGCCTTCCCAGCCGACAACGATCTCGCCGTCGAAGGCCAGAACGTCCGAGACCGCGCGGGCGATGTCCCAGGCGAGCGTCGTCACCCCCTCCGCCCGCTTCAGGTTGGAGGCCTCGATCACGACCCGCCCGTCTGGCTTCACCCGCGCCGCCACCTGCGCGTAGACCGCGCGCAAGTCTTCCAGATAGGCGGCGTACCCGCGCCCGTGCACCGTGTAGTTCGTCAGAGGGTCCTCGGCGTCGCCGACCCCCATGTAGGGTGGTGAGGCCAGCGAGAAGTCGAATGCCGTCGCGGGCAGCGGCAGGGCGTCGAGGCGGCGCGAGTCGCCCCGAAGCAGCCGCTCCGGGTGGCGCAGACGCGCCCGGACGTAATCGCATCTCGCCGCGTCAAACTCCACGCCCCACGCCGCGCGCCCCATCTCCTCGGCGACCCGCAGCGTCGTGCCAAGCCCCGCGAAGGGGTCGAGCACGGCGTCCCCGTCGCGGGTGAACTCCGCCAGCAGGTACCGGACCAGGGACGGCGCGAACCGCACGTCCGGCTCGCCGGCGAACTCCTCCGGCCACGGATCGTCGTGCGCGTTCGGCAGGACGACGAAGGTGCGCACCGACTAAGCACCCTCGTCGGCAGGCGCGGCCGGGGAGGGCGGGACGAAGGCGAGCGTCAGCGGCGGTTCCGTCGTCGGCCCCGCGTCCGGAGCGTCCTGCGGTGTCCGCTGCGCATCCGCCTGCCGCCGCAGAAGATCAAGCGCCTCCTCGTCTCCCTTGACGTATCCGTCGAGAAAGTGCCGCGCGAGTTCGCACACCGCCTCGTACCGCTGCCGTACCTGTCCGGCCTCGACGGGGGTGCCCGCCTTTCGCAGCGCCGTGCCGATCATGCCCTGGGAAGTGAAGTCGTTGTGGTCCAGGTGGGCGGTCCCCGCGTACCAGCGGGGGGTGTGGGTGAGGTAGTCCCAGCGGGCCCAATTGGGGACGCGGTCTTTAACGGCGAACAGGAGCCATGCCGCCGTAACGTTTTCCGTCCGGGATAGGGGCTGTGTGAGTTTCTCGAACATCGGCCCGTCGGTCGGGGCGTAGTCGACCGTGGAGTCGAGACTCACCACGGCTCGGACTGGGGAATTGGCCTCGGAGGACCAGGCCATGAGCGCCTGCCCGCCGTAGCTCTGGCCCACCGCCCCGACGCGCGTCACGTCCGCCATGGGGTCGGCGGCGGCGACGTTCATCAGGAAGCCGAGGTCCTTGACCGAGCGGTCGAGGTCCCAGTCCACGCCGACGAAGAGGCCGTCTTCCGACGGGAAGGCGCTGCTGACGACGGTGTATCCGTGACTGGCCAGGTACTCGCAGAGGACGCCGTTGTCTTCGTACGAGCCGCCCAGCCCGGGGTGATAGAAGACCACGGGAAAGCGGCCCCCGGCGGGAGGGGCGTCGCGCACCGCCCGCATCGGGAGACGTTCCCGCTCTGCCAGCGCCCGACGCCCCTCCTCGTCCAGTTTCTCCGGCTCCGCCGCGAGACCGTACCGGATCGTCGCCTCCCGGTTGTGCTCGGAAAGGCGCGTGGCGAAGGGGGCCAGCGCGGGGTCCGCGGAGGCGACGGCGAGGTAGTCGCCGTAGGTGAGGGGCGGGGCGTCGCCCGCCGCCGCCGCCGGGTACCAGGTCGCGACGAGGACCGGCCGGAATCCCCGCGGGACTCCGGCCTCCGCCGCCGGAGCGCCGTAGTGGCGGCTGTAGTCCGTCCTCAGCGCGGTGCGGAAGCCGACTTCATACTTTCCGGGCTTCAATCCTCCCCATGTCGTCGTCACCACGTCTCCGCCTCCCTTATCGATGCGTCATCTATTCGTCGTCGCCGTCGGTCCCCTCGTTCGGATGGAAGTGCTCCATCGGGAAGGGGCGCTGCGGGAAGCGCGAATGCCAGACGGCGCGTGCTACGGTCTCGGCGTGCGCCCGGTCCACGTCCGACCAGTCCAGGCGGTCCGAGGCGATCGCGAGCCGCTTCGCCTCCGGGTCGTGGTTCAGCGCCTGCGGGCGCGGGTTCATCTCGTCCAGCGGGATGCGGTTCTTCAGGTGCGTGTAGGGCGTGAAATCCGGCGTGGCGGTGAAGCAGGCGGTGAGCGGGTCGGCCGTCCGGTCGAAGCGGTTCATCGGCGGGAGGCCGAGCACCAGGCCCATCGTGCGCAGGAACGACGTGTGATTGTATGTGTTCGAAACCCTCGCCGCGCGTTTCGTGTAGGGCGAGATGCAGAAGGCGGTGGTGCGGTGCCCGTCCACGTGGTCCAATCCGAGCTGCGAGTCGTCCTCGATCACCAGGATCAGCATCTCCTTCCAGAACTTCGACTTCGACAGACGCTCCACCATCCGGCCCAGCGCCAAATCGTTGTCGGCGACGGTCGCGCGCGGGGTGGGAGACCCCGCCCGGGTGCCCATCGTGTGGTCGTTCGGCAGGAGCAGGATGCACAGGTCCGGCATCTTGCCCTCGCGCTCGAAGCGGTCGACGTCGGCGATGAACTGGTCGGCGCGCCACTGGTCGGGCACGGACGAGGGGAAGCCGATGTAGTTCGGGTGGAGCAGGGGCTTGAGCGCGGCGTTGTCGGTGTCCGCGGTGATCTCGTACTTCTTCATGCCCCGCTGGTAGTCGGCCCAGATGTCCGCCCAGGAGCCGCCCGTCTTCCCCGTTTCGCGGTTGAAGACCCGCGGCTTGTTGACGAACTCGCCGTAGACGCGCACGCTCTTGTTCTTAGCCCGCGCGGAGGTCCAGAGGAAGCCTTCGGGGGAGTAGGCGAGCGGGTCGCCGCCGTCGTAGGGGTACGAGCGGGAGTGCGCGGCGTAGTTCTGCTCGATGTAGCCGTTGGCGACCGACGAGACCGTCCACTGGTGGCCGTCCGCGCTGTTGGTGCCGCTGGTGAACGTGTTGTCGAGCAGGACGAACTGCCGGGCGAGGGCGTGGTGGTTGGGCGTCACCTCCTCGCCGAAGAGGCAGAGCTTCGGGTCGCCGTTACCCTCCGGCATGTCGCCGAGGAGGCTGTCGTAGGTCTGGTTCTCCTTGATGATGAAGACGACGTGCTTGAAGACGGACGGCTCGCCGACACGCTCGGGCACCGGCACGGGCTTCGCGTCCCGGCGCGGCGTCAGCGGCGTCGCGGACATTCCCCACCGGTTGTTCTCCGCGACGCGCCGCCCGTGGCCGGGAAGGGTATCCTTGGCGAAGGCGTCGGGCGCGACGAACTGCACCGTGCCGAGAGTGCCGTGGACGCCGAACGAGCCGTTCGCGCGCTTGACGCGCGAGCCGTAGCCCTTGGTGCTGGCGACGTAGACCCGCCCGTCCCGCTCGGCCAGTGCGATCGGGAACCATCCCGTCGGCACCCAGCCCTCCACCTCGCGCTCCGCGGCGTCCACCACCGCGACCGCGTTCGCGCCGCCGCAGGCGACGTAGAGCCGTTTCCCGTCCGCGCTGAGGGCGACGTCGGTCGGGATCTGGCCGAAGCCCGGGTCCTCTTTCGGGCGCAGGGGGACGACGGCGGGCCGACCTCCCCCGCGCCGGAACACCAGCAGCGTGTCGTCGTCCGACGACGCCACGTACAGCGTCCCGTCGGAGGCGACCGCGATTCCGGAAGGCTGGCGTCCGGCCGCGAGGGTCGCGCGCACCGCGCCCGTCGCCGTGTCGAGGAGGCTGACGCTGCCGCCCGCGGCGGCGTCCGTCCTCCTGTCCACTCGCACGGGCGTCCCCGCCGACGGCGCGCTCGGCTCCCCACGCTTCGCGGGCGCTCCGCCGCGGTTGGCGACGACGAGCGTCCTTCCGTCCGGTGACAGGGCGAGGTGGTAGGGGGCGACGCCGACGGCGACGCTTCGGACGACCTTGCCGGTCGTCAGGTCGAGCATCGCGATGGCGTTGCGGATGCCGAGCGCCACGTACAGCATCCTGCCGTCGGGCGAGACCGCGAGGCCCGCCACCTGGGGGTCTCCCTTGGCGCTCCCCCGTCCCTGCGTGCCCGCCGCGACGTCCGGCTCCCCGTCCGGCGCGACCACGTCGATGGTATAAGTCGCCTCCTGCTTCCACGCCGCCGCACCGTCGGGGACCACCTTCGCCACGCGCCCGTTGCTCAGGCTGGCGTAAACCGCCGCGCCGTCGGGGGACCAGGCCAGGCCGAGGGGCCCGATCTCGACGCGCGCCTCGCCCCGCTTCTCGCCGGTGGCGGCCTCGAAAAAGACCACGCGTCCCTGCGCCAGCACGGCGAGCGTCTTCCCGTCGGGCGAGAGCGCCACGTCCTTCGGGCGGGCGCTGTTAAGGGTCTTCACCGTCCCGGCGGGGGTCACCATCTGGTTCGAGGAGACCAGCGCGCCCGCCGCGCCGCCCGGCAGCTCGCCGACGGGCACCTGGCGGGAAAAGCGAGGGAAGAGAAGCGCCCCACCCGTCCCGGCGACGGCGAGGGAGAGGCAGGCCGCCAGCATGAGGCGGTGGGCGAAACGGTTCGAGGTCACGGGGGCAGGTCCTCCAGTTCGGCTGTCCTGACAGGTTTCGGCGTGCGCGAGCAAGCCCCCTCCCAAATCGGTCCGCGCGGGCGGGCCGCGGGCGCGGTTTATCTTCGCGAAGCGGCCTCGCGGGTGAAAGGAACTCCGCGCACAGGCGGTTAACCATAGGGGCATGAGCAGCGGAAAAGTCGTTACGTTCGGCGAGGTAATGCTGCGGCTTTCGCCGCCCGGGTACCTGCGCCTCCTCCAGACCAGCGCGCTGGAGATGACCTTCGGCGGGGCCGAGGTCAACGTCGCCGTCAGTCTCGCGATGCTGGGCATGGACGCCGCCTTCGTCACGCGCCTGCCCGAGAACGACGTCGCCCAGCTTTTCATCAACCAGGCGCGCGGCCTCGGGGTAGACACGAGCCACGTCCTGCGCGGCGGCGACCGAATGGGCGTCTACTTCGTGGAAAAGGGGGCGGCCCAGCGCGCCTCAACCGTCCTCTACGACCGCGCGCACAGCGCCATCGCCGAGATCGACCCGGCGGAGCTGGACTGGGACGCGATCTTCGCCGGGGCGAAGGGCTTCCACGTCACCGGCATCACGCCCGCGCTCTCGGACAGCGCGGCCAGAGCGGCGCTGGAGGGCGCGCAGCGGGCGAAGGCGAACGGCCTGCTCGTCTCCTGCGACCTGAACTACCGCAAGAAACTGTGGAGCCAGGAGAAGGCCGGCAAGGTGATGGGCGAACTGCTGCCGTTCGTGGACCTGTGCATCGCGAACGAGGAGGACGCCGAGACCGTCTTCGGGATCAAGGCAGAGGGCACGGACCTGACCGGCGGCGTCATTGAGCACGCCCGCTACGAGGAGGTCGCGCAGAAGCTGGTCGCCCGCTTCCCCAACCTCAAGGGCGTGGCGATCACCCTGCGCGAGTCCTACTCGGCGTCGCGCAATGGCTGGTCGGGCATGCTCTACTGGGAGGGCAAGCCCTACTTCTCGCGCCGCTACGAGATCGACATCGTGGACCGCGTCGGCGGCGGCGACTCGTTCGCCGCGGGCCTGATCTACTCGCTGGTGGGCGGCAAGGGGCCTCAGGACGCGGTGGAGTTCGCCGTCGCGGCGTCGTGTCTCAAGCACTCCATCCCCGGCGACTTCAACTTCATCCGCCGGGCCGAGGTGGAGACGCTCCTCAAAGGCGACGGATCGGGCCGCGTTCAGCGGTAACAGACGGCGAAAAGGCAATCATGAGCAAGCAGCAGATCATAGAGCGGATGCTGAACCCGGGCGTGGTCGCGGTCATCCGCGCGGACTCCTCCGAGCAGTTGATGGACGTGGCGAAGGCGCTGGAGGCGGGGGGCGTGACGGCGATGGAGGTCACCATGACCACGCCCAACGCCATCGACGTCATCCGCGCCGTGCGGCAGGAGATGGGGGACCGGGTCCTGATGGGCGTCGGAACCGTACTGGATACGGAGACGTGCCGAGCCGCACTCCTCGCCGGGGCGCAGTTCGTGGTCACCCCGGTGCTGAAGCCCGACGTCATCGCGCTCTGCAACCGCTACAGCGTGCCGATTGTCGCCGGGGCCTACACGCCGACCGAGGCGCTGACGGCGCACGAGGCCGGGGCCGACTTCATCAAGATATTTCCGGCGGACGGCCTCGGCCCAGGCTATATCAAGGCGCTGAAGGCCCCGCTGCCGCAGCTCCAGATCATCCCGACCGGCGGCGTCGACGTCGACACGGCGGGCGAGTTCATCAAGGCCGGGTGCGCGGCGGTCGCGGCCGGCGGGAGCCTGGTCGGCAAGGACGTGCTGAAGAGCCGCGACTGGGCGAAGCTGACGGAGACCGCGCGCGCCTTCGTACGGGCCGTCGCCGCGGCCCGCGGGAAGTAGGAGGCAGTCGGCGTTTGAAGATCGCGCGCGTCCGCACCTATCGCCTCGCCTGCCCGCTGCCCGAGATCCTCGGGCACGCCCAGGGGCGGTTCGACTCCCGTCAGGCCATGATCGTCCAGATCGTCACCGACGACGGTCTGGAGGGCTGGGGCGAGTGCTCCGGCCTCGCCTCGGTCGCGCAGACGGCCATAACCACCTTCTACGGCCCGCGCCTCATCGGGGCCGACCCGATGCAGACCGACGTCGTCTGGCACACGCTCTGGCGTGCGTCCATGGACTACGCCCGGCGCGGCATGATGCTGGCCGCGCTATCGGGCATCGACATGGCGCTCTGGGACCTGCGCGGCAGGGCGCTCGGGCGCTCCGTCTCGGAACTCATGGGCGGGCGCGTGCGCGAGCGGGTCCCGTGCTACGTCACCGGCCTGTACTACCGTGACCTCCCCGAGGCGGAGATGATCCCCGCCCTGGTGGAGGAGGCGCACGAGTACGTCGATCAGGGCTTCCGCGCTGTCAAGGTCCAGATCGGGCGGAACATCCCCTTCGACATCGGCCTGGTACGGGCGCTGCGCCGCGCGCTGCCGAGCACCCCACTCATCGCTGACGCGCGCCACGCCTACGACCTTCCCGAGGCGGTGGTCATCGGGCGGGTACTGGAGGAGGTCAACTTCAACCTCTTCGAGGATCCGCTGCTCTCCGAGCACGGCGAGTCGTACCGGCATCTGGCGGCCACGGTGCGGGTGCCGCTCGCCACGGGAAAGCGCGAACAGACCCGGTGGGGCTTCCAGAGCCTGCTCTCCACGGGAGGGGTCCACGTCGCGCTGCCGGACCTCGCCTACTGCGGCGGGCCGTCCGAGGCGCTGCGCATCCGCGCTATCGCCGGTAGTCACGGCGTCAACGTCATCCCGCACACGGGCGGCACCATGCTCTCGCAGGCCGCCGCCGTCCACTTCCTCGCCTCGGACTTCCGGCACCCCGGGCGCGCGGAGTCGTCGGTGGGGTACGCCGAGTGGGAAGCGCCGGACGCCAACCCGATCCGCGACGCCCTCTTCAGCGAACCGGTCGTGATCGAGGGCGGGGTGGCGCGCGTGCCGACCGGGCCGGGCCTCGGCGTTACGATCGACCGCGACATCATGCGCATCTTCACCATGGAGATGCAGGAGGTGACGAGCAACCGGTGAAGCGACGCGACTTCCTGGCGACCGCCGCGGCGACGCCCCACGCGCTCGGGCAGCAGGGCGAGGTGAGCCTGACCGCCGCCTACCGGGAGCGCGCCGCCCGCATCCTCGCCGCCGCTCAGGAGGGAACGACCGCCTACGCCCGGCTCGCCTACCTCTGCGACCGCATCGGGCACCGGCTCTCCGGCTCGCCGCAGCTCGACGCCGCCATCCGCTGGGTTGAAGCCGAGATGCGCCGCGACGGGTTTGACGCGGTGCGTGCCGAGAAGGTCATGGTCCCGCGCTGGGTACGCGGCGGGGAGAGCGCCGAACTTCTGGAGCCCGCGGCCCGCCCGCTGGTCATGCTCGGCCTCGGGGGCAGCGTCGGCACGCCGCGCGGCGGCGTCACCGGCGACGTGGTCGTGGTACGCACCTTCGAGGAACTGGAGGCGCTGCCCGCGGATGCGGTGCGCGGGAAGATCGTCTGCTTCGACGCCCCGTTCACCACCTACGGGCAGACCGTGCGCTTCCGGTCGCAGGGGCCGTCCGCCGCCGCCCGCCGGGGCGCGGTCGCCGCGCTCGTGCGCTCGGTCGGCCCGGTCAGCCTGCGCACCCCGCACACCGGCTCGCTGCGCTACGCCGACGACGCCCCGAAAATCCCCGCCGCTGCGGTGACGATCGAAGACGCCGAAATGCTGGCGCGGATGCAAGCGCGCGGCGAGCGGGTACGGGTGCGCCTCTCGATGGAAGCGAAGACGCTGCCCGACGCCGAATCCGCCAACGTCGTCGCGGACCTGCGCGGGAGCGAGAAGCCCGAGGAGATCGTCCTCGTCTCCGGCCACCTGGACTCCTGGGACGTGGGGCAGGGGGCGCACGACGACGGCGGGGGCTGCCTCGCCGCCTGGGAGGCCGCGCGCCTCCTGAAGTCGCTGGACCTGCGGCCCCGCCGCACCGTGCGCGTCGTGCTCTACACGAACGAGGAGAACGGCCTGGGCGGCGGCACCGGCTACCGGGACGCCCACGCGGGCGAGATCGACCGGCACGTTCTGGCCGTCGAGTCGGACAGCGGCGTCTTCGACCCGAAAGGCTTCGGCGTCAGCGGCGGGGGTGACCGCGCGCTCGCCCTGGCGAAGGAAGTCGGCACGCTGCTCGCGCCCATCGGGGCGGACGCGATCAGCGCGGGCGGGGGCGGCGCGGACATCGGCCCCCTGATGGAGCGCGGCGTCGTCGGCATGGGCCTCCAGGTCGAGGGCAGCCGCTACTTCCACCTCCACCACACCCCGGCCGACACCCTGGACAAAGTAGACCCCGCCTCGCTCAACAAGTGCGTCGCCGCGATGGCGGTCATGGCCTACGTCGTCGCCGACATGCCGGGCCGCCTCGACGGGAAGTAGACCGCACTCATGGCAGACAGCGCCGCCCGTCCTGCCGAATCCGGCCCGGACACGATCACAGTTGTCGCCGTCGTGCGCGACGAGGTAGCGGCGGATCGCGCCGAACTGTACGTGACGGTGCAGGGCAGTTCGCTTGTAATGGGCGACATGGCGCTGACGCGGGCGCGCGAGGTCGGCCAACTCGTCGCCGACCTGGAAGCCGTCGGCGTGAACGAGTCCGACGTCACCCTGGAGTCCGTTCGGGCGAATACGAGCACTGGCCTCATCGGCAAGTCGTCATCGGTCACCTACGCCCTGCGCATTGTGTGCCGCGACTTCAAGGGACTGGCCGACGTACTGGGGGCGATAACCTCGCAGAAGAACACGACCCTCGCCAGCATCGTGTGGAAGTACCCGGACGACGGGGCCCGCTGGCTCGCCCTGCTGGACGACTGTTTACGGCAGGCGCAGGACAAGGCTGTCCGTATCGCTGCGGCGCTGGGCGTATCCCTGACCGGGGTCCGCCGATTCGAAGAGTCGCGCATCGATCCGGAAGGGGATGCCCACTTCACGAAAATGGCCTCTCCGGAGACGTTTTCGCGGGCGCGCGCGATGGCGATCGGCGACGCCGAACTCGGCATGGAAGTGGCGCACTCGAAGCGCATTTCGGTGCGGGTGGAGATAGAGTACCGCGTTTCGGGATTTACGAACACGAGCAAGGAAGCTGCGCAACCGTGAGAATCCTCTACATCGACATCGACTCGCTGCGGCCCGACCACCTGGGATGCTACGGCTACCACCGGGACACGTCGCCGAACATCGACCGCATCGCCGCAGAGGGCGTCCGGTTCGAGAACCTGTACGTCACCGACGCGCCCTGCCTTCCCTCGCGCACCGCGCTCTGGAGCGGGCGGCACGGCGTCCACACCGGCGTCATCAACCACGGCGGCGCGCAGGCGGAGCCGTTCAACGAGGGCGTCGGGCGGAACTTCCGTTCGCGGCTCGGGCAGACGAACTGGATGACCTGCCTGCGCCAGGCCGGGTACTCCACCACGACCATCTCGCCGTTCGGCGAGAGGCACTCCGCCTGGCACTGGTACGCGGGCTTCAACGAGGTCCACAACACCGGCAAGGGCGGCATGGAGAGCGCGCAGGAGGTCTGGCCGGTTGCGGAAAAGTGGCTCGCCGACAACGCCAAGCGCGACAACTGGTTCCTGCATCTGAACCTCTGGGACCCGCACACGCCGTATCGCGCCCCGGACGAGATGATCGACCGCTTCAAGGACGACCCGCTTCCGGCGTGGCTTACCGAGGAGGTGCGCCAGCAGCACTGGGCGGGCTGCGGCCCGCACTCCGCGCGCGAGACGAGGGGGTTTACCGTCGATGCCGCCGGGCCGAACCGGTTCCCGCGCCAGCCGAACGAGATACCCGACATGGCCGCGGTGCGCGCGATGTTCGACGGCTACGACGGCGGCGTCCGCTGGGCGGACGAGCACGTCGGCAAGGTGCTGGCCGCGCTGGAGGCCGCCGGGGTGCTGGACGAGACGGTGGTCATGATCTCCAGCGACCACGGCGAGAACCTGGGCGAACTGAACATCTACGGCGACCACCAGACGGCCGACCACGTAACGGCCCGCGTGCCGTTGATTGTGCGATGGCCGGGCATCACCGACGGACAGCAGGGGCGGGCCGACGCCGCGCTCCACTACCACTTCGACTGGGCGGCGACGCTGGTGGAACTGGCGGGCGGTAAGGTGCCGCCGGTCTGGGACGGCCGGGGATTCGCGGACGCCTTCCGGGCGGGGGAGGCGGCGGGGCGCGACTACCTCGTCGTCTCGCAGGGAGCGTGGTCCTGCCAGCGGGCGGTGCGCTGGGGCGACTACATATGCATCCGCTCGTACCACGACGGCTACCACGGCTTCCCCGAGGTGATGCTGTACGACGTCGCCGCCGATCCGCACGAGCAGAATGACCTGGCGGAGGCGCAGCCGGAACTGGCGGCGGACGCGCTTCGGAAGCTGGACGCGTGGACCGCGGAGATGATGCGCACGGCGACCACGGGCGAGGACCCGATGTGGACGGTCGTGCGCGAGGGCGGCGCGCTCCACACCCGGGGCGCGCTCCCGAAGTACCTGGAGCGCCTGCGCGAGACCGAGCGCGGCCACTGGGCGGACCTGCTCGCCGCGCGCTACCCCAACGAGGCGAGATAGAAAAGCGCCCCCGCCCGGGAACCGGGCGGGGGCGCTTTTTCTTCGCTTTTACGCGACGACCGTCTCGCGCAGGCGGTTGCCGATCTCGCTGCGGCGCAGCTTCTGGAGCGCGCCCGCCTCGATCTGACGCGCGCGCTCGCGCGACAGGTGCAGTTCCTTGCCGACCTGCTCCAGCGTCATCGGGGCCTCGGCGTCCTCCGACAGGCCGTAGCGAAGCTCCAGCACCTCGCGCTCGCGCGGCGTGAGCTGCTTCAGCGCGCGGCTGATCTCCTCGCGCAGCGCGCGGCGGAAGACCCGCGCCGACGGCAGGGTGGCGTCCTCCGCCGGGAGCAGGTCCCCGAGGCGGGTGGTCGAGTCGCCCGCGGGGGCGTCCAGGCTCATCGGCTCGGGCGTCTCCGCCTCCAGCAGCGTCTCCACCTTGTCGACCGGTAGGCCCACCTCCTGCGCGATCTCGCCCGCGGTAGGCGTGCGGTTCAGGCGCGTCGCCAGCATCTCGCGCGTGCGCTTGATCTTGCCCAGGCTCTCGATCGCATGGCTGGGCAGGCGGATCGTGCGCCCCTGGTTCTCCACCGCGCGCCCGAGCGCCTGGCGGATCCAGTGGGTGGCGTAGGTCGAGAAGCGGAAGCCGCGGCGGTAGTCGAACTTGTCGACCGCGTGGATCAGGCCCAGAGTGCCCTCCTGGATGAGGTCCTCCATGGCGATGCCGCGATTCTGGTACTTCTTCGCGATGGAGGTCACCAGGCGCAGGTTGGCGTTGACGAGCACTTCCCGCGCCCGCTCGCCCTCGCCGCCGCCGCGCTCGACGCGGCGCGCGAGCTTGCGCTCCTGCTCCATCGTGAGGAGCGGGGCGCTGCCCGAACCCGTCCGGTCCGAGAAGTACTGCTCGAACTCGGCGATGTTGAAATCGTCGGCGGCGTCCTCTTCCTCGTCCCGCGTGCGCGGCGCGATCGCGAACTTCGACTTATCGCGGCCCGTATCCTCCGGAGTCTCTGCCGCTTCCCGCAGGTCCTCCCGCTCCAAGGTTTCCGGCGTCGTGATGTTCATATCTTCTTCCCGGCGGGGACCGCTTCCCTCGGCCCGCTCCGCCCCGAAACCCATTCCCATCTCATACTCGCATTCAAATGTGCGCCATTTATTAACGCAGGTAGTGGCTTGCAGGTTCCCCCGAGTTCTCGATATAATCAGCGTTACACGCCTTTTACCCGGCGCGTGCGTTCTACCTGTCCGGTCGGCAGAGTGGCTGATTTCGGGACCTGCGAAAACGGTCGCACGCTCCCACGTTTCTGCACGCCCTCACCCTCTGATACGGATGCGGGCGGCGCGGCGTACCCTTCTTTTTCGGATGGCGGATACACCCACGCCCTGAGTCCGCGGCATGCCGCTGCGGGCGAAACGGGGTCGTCGAGACGCAACCCTAACTGTTCTTGCGTTAGGACTCGCTTTCCTTCCCCGCCGTTCCTGCTTTTTTAACAGTTTGTAGGCTTACAGCCAGGCGGGCTTACTGTCCGGGGGCGAGTCTTGAGATAGGATCGACGGCCCCCGAACCGTTCGCCGGGGGCCGTCGATCCGCGGGCGCTTCGCGCGCCCGCGCTGTTCCGTGGAGGATACCCGCTCTGGGGATATCCCAACCGCGCCCGCGAGCAAACTCGCGGGTCACGGCGACTGAAAAAGCATCGTTGCTGTGGCGGTAACTTCCCCGTTAGTGCCGATAGTCGCGGGCCGGCCGGTCGGTCAGGACCGGGAGAGCATCTCCTCCGCGCTGCTAGCGCGCCGTGCCCGGCGGAAGCGGGCGGTGGTCATCCGGTCCGCGCCGACGGCGGCAGGCTTCTCCCGCCGCTGCGCCGCGTCGGCGACGCCCATCGGATCCGCATCCACATCATATCGGTTGGTAGCTTCTTCGCTCCGAGAGGCGGCGCGATCGTACTCGCGCGCGTCGCGCGCCGCCTGGAGGGCCTGCTGGCCCTGCGTCAGCGCGCGCACCGCTTCCTGCTGTACCAACAGGTCCAGCTCACCCCGGTCCAGCCATAACCCCCCGCACTGCGGGCAGTGATCCAGCTCGACACCAAGGCGCTCGACCGTTCGAAGCGACACCCCGCAAAGAGGGCAGTGCATCATCTCGGAATCCTCTCCAATAGTGAGGGCGTGTGACTTCCTCATCCATCGCGTGTGATCGTTGCCTGAACCCGGGGACTATATCGCGCGGGCACGGCTCCTCTGATAAAGACGCCCGGCTCACCCCTTTTGTAACCACCACTATCAAGAACCGCAAAAAGCCAAAGAAGTTGCAGGGATCGCGCGCAAAAAGAGTCCCCCGGCAGGAAATAATGCCGGGGGACTCTGGCGGCGGGGAGACGGGGGTCAGGAGGTGCGGCGGGACATGTGCCGGCGGCGGATGCCGCCCTTTCGCCCGGCGGCCTGCGCCTCGGCCAGGCCCATCTCGTTCTCCTCGGGGGTGATCCCGAGCAGGCGCAGCACGGCGTCCTCGCGCATGAACGGCGGCAGTTCGTCTACCTCGGCGGCCGGCGCGGAGGCGCTGGGGTCGATCCCCTCCTCGCTGTGGTCATCGGCCTCGAAGAAGGCGATGATCTGGTCCAGGGTTTCGGCCTTGGCCCGGCACATCTCTTCGGCGGCGTTGCGCTTGCGCGTGGACGCCAGCGCGACCTGCTTGAGCGATTCGATCTGCTGCTTTAGCGATTCGATCTCTTCGTCGATCCGAACGCGCGCGTCGGCGGTCTCGGCGTCCAGGTCCGCCACGAAGCGCTCCAGGGACTCCCGCTTCGCGCGAGCGTCCTCGGAGATCGTCTCCGGGGTCGCGCCGATGGTGCCCCCGATCGCGTCGAGAGTAGCCTTGACGGTCAAGCGCTTGACCCGCAGCGAAAGGTCGCGCGGCATCGTGGAGAGCATCGTCAGCGCCTGCTCCGCGGTGAACTTCGTCGGTGGGATGCGGTGGCGGCGGTAGACCCGATCGAAATCAACGTCGCCCTCGTCCGCGACGAAGTCGGCGAGCGGCGCGGTGGGGTCGTCGTCGTAGACCTCCGTCTCGGCAGGGCTGTCGTCCGCGTAGCGAGCCACGGCCCGGGCTGCCTCGGAGATCGCCTGCTCGTGGAAGCCGTTCACGGAGGGGGCCTGCGGCTGGGCGTTGTCGAGCGGGAGGACCTCGGGCTCGGCCGCGGGCGCGGCGGACGTCGGCGGCTCCGGTTCGGCCGCGGGACGCGTATCCTCGTCCGAGCGAGCTATCTCAATGAAGTTCGCGGCGACGACCTGCTTCAGCTTCTTGGCAAAACTCACGAAAGGACCCCTCCTGGTCGCCTTCCCCGGTAATCAACGCGACAGTCGTCACCTCGACGACTGCCTGAATTATATCGTAATGCGTCTCTGGCCCCATTTATTGTAGGCATTTCCCGGTAGTCGGAAGAGGCCCGGCGATTGCGCCAGCCCGCTTTGTGGGGGATTTTTCTTTGACTGCCGGGTGAAATAGAAAGGGCGGGCGACCCCGTGCGCCCGCCCCTCGTCCCAAACTAACTTCCTACGCCGCCATCTTGAGTTTCATGCTCTGCGGGGTAAACTTCGGCTTGTAGAACTGGCACTTGTAGGAGGGGGAATACTCCTTGGGGCTCTCCGCGTCGGCCATCTCGATGTCCTTGTTGAGCTTGCTGCAGCGCTCGAAGGGCTTGTCGTAGTGGCCGCAGTCCGCGCAGCGCCGCAGGATCGTCCAGCAGGTGGAACAGCGCAGCGAGCCGATTAGCTCGATGCGGCCGCAGAGCGGGCAGTGGATGTAGACCTCGCTGAAGCCGTAGTCCTTGTTTTCCAGGGCCTCGCGCACCTTGTGGGTGAATATCTCCATCTGCCGCGTCGCCTGCGCGGTGGTCGCCAGGAGCTGGTTCATCTCCTCGGTGGTCAGGAACTCGACGATGCGGTCGTCCATCAGGTCCGCCAGGGACGTCACCTGCTTGTCGATCGCCTTGAGGTGCTCGCGGGCGGTCTGCGCCTTGTAGGGCTTCTTGCGCTCCTCGCGGGCCGAGAGGGAGCGGATCATCTGGTCGGCGACGCTGGGCGAGACGTGCAGGAAGACCTCTTTCTTGCTCGGGTACTTCCGGATCGCGTCGATGAGCTGTTCGACCGCGGCGACGCTCAGCTTGTCCTTCTTGATCTTGAGGACGAGGCGCATCTGGGTCGCCGGGTCGTCGTTCATCACGATCAGGGCGCGCGCGTGCCCCTCGTTGAACGAGGAGGTGCCGGAGTTCGGACGCTCCACCAGTTCGCCCTGGATGTGCGGCGGCAGCTCCAGCAGTTCCAGGAGGCGGCGGATCGTGGTCTCGGAGACGCCCAGGGTCTTGGCCGCCTTCTCGTAGGTCATGAACTGGAGGAGCTTCTGGACGGCGCGCGCCTTCTCCACCGCGTTCATGTCCTCGCGCTGGTAGTTCTCCAGCAACGCGTCCGCCGCGGCCTCCTCGTCGGAGAGGTCCTTGATGACCACCGGCATATGCGTCAGGCCCGCCAGACGGCTTGCCCGGAACCGGCGCTCGCCCATGACGATCTCATAAAGGCCGACGTGCTCGCCCTTCAGGGGACGGACGACAATCGGTTGGAGGACGCCGCGCTCCTTGATCGAAGCGGCCAATTCTTCGAGCGTCTCCTGGTAGAACGTCTTGCGCGGCTGGTCCTCGGCGGGTCGAATCTTCTCAATCGGCAGATTCTGGAAAGCCATCTATCGATCTTCCTCCTCGTCCGGACTCGCTCGTCGTCTCGCCGTCGCGGCTGGTTTCGCGGCGGCTCGCGGGTCGGATGAGTAACTCTGTGCGGGCGTCGTCGGCGCGCCCGGGGGCGCGTTGCGTGCTCCGTACCAGTGGATCAATCGTCCCGGGTACCGAGCCATTTCTGATTGTCGCCATATTTATCGGATAATGTTCCCGGTAAATGTAGCGGTACGATTGTCTGCTTAACTCGCCCATAAATCATCGTGGGGCGGGCAGTGTCGCAAGCGTTGCAGATAATGTGCCATACCGTCGCACTTGTTTAGAGACGTTTTCTGTCCCGGGACGGAAATACCGGCCGGAGCGCGCCGCCTTTTCCTGGTACCGTTTTTCCACGCGCATCCGCCGATCTGGCACGACCTCTGCACTGCCTGCCTGCTGTGGCCGACGCTTTTTCCCGGCGGGCGCCGATTATGTGGATTTTTAAATACTATTTTATCGGGGGCGCTTGTACAATTATAATATAGACCTGGTACGACCTTTGAATGGGTAGGGACGGAGCGGGTGCGCCGCCCCGAAAAGTGAGTGACCGCGGCGACCGGACACGAGCGGTGGAGGTCGTCCGCTTTCGCGCGTGGCTCGGCGAAGCCGACGACCGGGCGGAGATTCGGGGAGGGCTACCCGGAGGCCGCCGAACGGGCGCAGAGCCGACCCGTGAAATTCTGATTGACGTGATTTCCTGCACGGGGGAACCGAGATGCGAATCATTACGATAGCCCAGCAAAAGGGTGGCGTCGGAAAGACCACGAGTACCGTTAACATCGCGGCGGCAATCGCAATGAAGGGCATGCGAGTGCTGGCGGTGGACGCGGACCCTCAGGGGTCGATGACGCTGGCGCTGGGCACGGACCCGAACGAGGTCGAAATGACCATCGGGGACGCGATGCTTTCCGGCCTGCCGGTGCCGACGCAACCGACGCAGGTGCCGAACCTGGACCTGTGCCCGGCGTCCCGGCTGCTGGCCGACACGGAGTTTCTGCTGGTGCCCAAGACCGGGCGCGAGCGCTTCATGGCGCGCGCCCTGGAGGAGCTGCGCGGCGAGTACGACTGGGTGATCGTCGACGCCCCGCCGTCCCTCGGGCTGATTACGATCAACGCCATGGTCGCGTCCCAGTACCTCTTCGTGCCGGTCACCCCGGCCCTGCTCTCGGCGGCAGGTCTTCGCGACCTGCTTCAGACCGTGGAAGAGGTGCGCCAGGGCGGGCTGAACCCGAAGCTGATGCTCGGGGGAATCTTCGTGACCTTCTCGGACTCGCGCACCATCGCCGCCCGGCGGACGGAGAGCGAGCTTCGCGAGGATCTGGGCGACCTGATCATGGAGACGACCATCGGCCGCCGCATCGCACACGAGTACGCCGCCCAGGCGGGACTACCGGTTATCGTCGCGGACCCGAGCAGCATGGCCGCGCAAGAGTATCACGCACTGGTCGAGGAGGTAATGCAACGTGCCAATAAGTAGACCCCACCGCCGGGTGTTGCTCACCCAGCCGAGCGGCTCGTCGGATTCCGTGGCGGCCGAGCCGCTCGCGGTGGGAGAGGCCGCCAACGATTCCAGCCGACCGGTCCGGGTCGTCGCCTATCTGACGAACGACGAAGCGCAAAAGCTGGACGGCGTCTGGCTACAGATGCGGACGCTGGGCATCCGCCCGTCGAAGGCGGACATCGTCCGCGCCGCCCTGACGCTCGCGATGGACAACGCGGACGCGCTCGGCACCCGCCTCACCGACCAGCTCAAGGTCGGTACCGGAAAGTAGCACCGCCCCGGTTCCCCACCCCTGAAAAGACCCGCCCCGGAGAGAACTCTCCGGGGCGGGTCTTTCTTTGGTTCTGAGGCCGCTACGCCAAGAGCGCCGCCACGTCGCGCTGCGGCTCGGGCGGCAACACTTCCGCCGTG
>DATLHN010000414.1:0-8369 GCA_035539875.1 Armatimonadaceae bacterium | reverse complement strand
CTGGAGCCGAACTCTTCGCTGACGAACTTCTACACCATCGCGCAGGTCCTGCGGCAGTCCGCAGAGCAGGGCGTCCCGCTCGCCTCCTCGCCGATCTTCGTCGCGGGCATCGCGCTCCTGATCGTGGGTCTCGGGTTCAAGGCGGCGATCGTCCCCTTCCATTCCTACGCGCCGGACGTCTACGAGGGCTCGCCCACCAGCGTGACCGCCTTCATGTCGGCCGGGGCAAAGGCCGGGGCGTTCGCGGCGTTCCTGCGGGTCTACCAGATGCTGCTCCCGGTCGAGGGCGCGAACGGACCCTACCGCAGCATCCTCTGGGGACTCGCTCTCGCGACGATGGTGGTCGGCAACGTCCTTGCCGTGCGCCAGACCAACATCAAGCGCATGCTGGCCTACTCGTCCATCGCCCACGCCGGCTACCTGCTGCTCGGCATCCTGGCGACCGGCGCGCTGACGCTGGAGGGTAACTTCCGCGACGAGGCGCGCCTGCTGGCGCAGGACTCGGTCATCTACTACCTGTTCGTGTACACATTCATGAACCTGGGCGCGTTCGCCGTGGTGATCTGGCTCAGCCGGAACGGGCGCGAGTACCTGAACATACAGGACTACGCGGGCCTGGCGAAGGAGCAACCCGGCGCGGCGGCGGTCATGGCCGTTTTCATGCTGTCGCTCGCGGGCATCCCCCCGGCGGCGGGCTTCTTCGGCAAGCTGTACCTGTTCCTGGGCGCGGTGAACGCCGGGTACACGGTGCTGGCCGTGCTCGGCCTGCTCGCGAGCGTGGTGGGCGTCTACTACTACCTGAACATCATCGTCACGATGTACTTCCGGCAGCCGGCGCTCGACTTCTCGCAGGTGGAGGGCGGCGGCGCGAAGTGGGCCGCGGTCCTCTGCGCCGTTGCCACCCTCGTCTTCGGCCTCGTGCGCATCCCGCAGATCACGCCCTCCTTCGGCGGGAGCGTCCGCCCCGCGCCGCGCGCGGCCGTCCCGCCCCCGGGCTCCGAAGCTCCGCCGCCTCCCGGCGGGGGGGCTTCGCGTCCCGGCATGAGTTCCGCGGGCGAGCTTCCGGCGCCTCCCGGGTCGGTACCCGCTCCGTAGCGGCATTCCTGGCGACGAAAAGCCGCCTCGCGCCGTTTGGCGCGAGGCGGCTTTTTACTCCCGCACATTTGGCTCAGCGGGAAAGTCGTTCGAGAGTGGCGGATTGGATGTCGGCGGTCTGGGCGGTGACGGTGTAGAACATGGCCTCGCGGAAGCGCCGCTGCGCCGGGTGCGACAGCGCGTTCGCCGCGCCGCTCGCGGCGGCGACGGTCATGTGCGCCGCCCGGACGCCCAGTTCGATGGCCCACGCCCGGGCGTTAAGCGCGTTCGGCTTGTACTCCGGCGTGTCCTTCGGGCCGTCCGCCCAGCGGCGGGCCTCCGCTCGGCAGGCGTCGATCTCCCGGGCAAGGGCCTCCGCCGCGTCGGCGGAGGCGGCCTGTTTGCGCTTCTCGGCGGTTGCGCGCAGGGCGCGGAGGGAACCGACGGCGCACCCGAGCGGCGGGGCGACGGTCCCGGCGATGCCGCGCTCGTCTCCCTTCGCCATCTCCGCGCGCGAGGAGAACTTGACGAAGTCCTCGTCCGGGACGAACATCTCGTTCAGCCGGACCTCGGTGGTGGCGGCCGCGTTCATCGCGCACTGCGGGAGCGGTGGGGATGACGTCACGGCGGGATGGTCCGCCGGGGCGTAGGCGTAGAGGTGACGTTCTCCGTCCTCCAGCACCGCCCCGTAGATGACCCCTTTGAGCGCGGGCCAGCCGGTCACCCAGGGCGCGACCCCGTCCAGCACCCAGCCGCCGTCCGCGCGGCGCGCGCGCAGCATCGGGGTCGGTCGGCGCAGGTGCCCGAACCCGACGCCCACGTAGTGCCGGCCCGCCGCCATGTCGCGCAGGAACCGCTCGCGCAGCGACGGGTTCTCGCTGGAGGCGATCTGGGCGCACGCGCCGAGGTGCTGGGTGAGGATGAACCAGGTCGTCCCGCAGGCCGCCGTCAGCGTCTCCACGTACTCACGCTGGAACGCGCCGGAGGTGCCGTGCCCGCCCCACTCCGGCGGCGTCGTGACGCCCACCAGCCCTTCCGCCGCGAGGGCATCGAGATTGGCGAAGGGGAACTCGGCGGTGGCGTCGTAGCGCTCGGCGTTCGGCTCCAGGACGGTGTCGGCGACGCGGCGGGCGCGGGCGAGGAGGGTCAGTTCGTGTTCGGTAAGTGTGGGCGCGGCGGGTGATTCCAGTTCGGCGGCGTTCTCCATGACGGCTTTATTGTACCCGTGGGGCGAGCGCTAACCGGAGCGGCTACGGCGTGATGTCGGCCCAGACAGCCGAGTTTACGAACCGGGCGAGGTGCGCCACGTTTGAGGTAGCGATCACGACGTCCGCGGGGGCGATGCCGCGCGCCTCAGCCTCCGTCAGCGCCTGCGCCGCGAGAATCACGTCTATGTCCAGCTTCTTCGGGTCGCCGGTCGGCAGCCCGGCGTTGCGCGCCTGCGCCCACATCTCCGCCGCCCGCAACATCGCCCCGGTGGTAATGGGCACGTAGTAAAAACGCGCCTTTAGCGACTCCAAAAGCACGACACTGTCCGCCTTTCCCGCACGGAGTAGTTCGCGGCGCAGTTCGTAATCGATGACCTCCGGGACATGGATGCGGTGCCCGGCTGCGACCATTGCTGCGGCCCATCGGGTTACGGCGACGACCTGCGAGTTCAGATCAGGATTGCAAAGCAGGCTGAGCGGGTGCGAATCGAGGAATATTGCCTTCATTCCGGAAAGATCGGCCTCTCCCCGGCGGCGACACGGTTTGCGTTCAAGTTCTCAAGCAGTTCCCGTAACTCCGCGTCTGCCTTGGCTATCTCGTCCGGGTCCGTGAGTGCCTGGCTGAGACGCGTCTCCAGCCAGGCCAATGCTGATTGGTCCTTTTCATTCAGCGACGCGACGGGGGAGGAGGCCGCAGGCGGCTCAGGCAGGCCCGCAATCAGGCCGCGAATGAGCCCCCGGATATCGAAGCCTTTGTCTCGCGCGGCTTCAATGCGGCGCATCTCTTCGGGGGTCAGTTCGAGCGTAAGGGTCAAGGGAGGCATCTCCTTTCCGGTGCTATTGAACTTAAGTATAGCGTAACGCGCCGCCGCACTACAGGAGTAGTGGGAACGTCCGGGCACCGAAGAGGAAAGCGGCGAGGCGGCCGATCGACCAGACCGACAGTACGTTCATCCACACGGCATATGGCGCGCGCCGCCGCGAGTGCAGGACGCCCCGAGCGCGCGGCGGGCGCGTCGGGGCGTCGTCGGGGGATGCGGGTGGCGTGGGCGCGCTAAAGCTCGATGATCAGGGGGAGGATCATCGGACGGCGGTTGGTTCGCTTCTCCAGGAACTTCTTCAGCGACTGGCGTATCTCCGCCTGGACGGTGTCGATGTCGCGCGGGCCATCGCCGGGCAGGTTCTTCAGCATGTCACGGACGTGGTCCTGTGCTTCGGAGATCAGGTCCTCGCTGTGGTCGAGGTAGACGAAGCCGCGCGACAGGATCTCGGGACCCGAGAGGATCTCGCCCGTCTCCTGGTTGAGGGTCGCCACCACGACGACAAAGCCGTCTTCCGCGAGGTGCTGGCGGTCGCGCAGGACGACCTCGTGGATGCCCGCCGTGCCGGACGAATCGACCAGGACCGGGCCGCCGGGGATGCGGTCGACGATCTGGCCGACGTTCGGGTCCATCTCGAGGACGTCGCCGATCTCCAGGCGGAAGATGTCCTGCGGCAGCCAGCCCATCCCCTCCGCGGTGCGGGCGTAGAGCGCCATCATGCGGTGCTCGCCGTGGACCGGGACGACGTACTGCGGGTTCACGATGTTGAGGACGAGCTTCAGCTCCTCCGCACAGCCGTGTCCGGAGACGTGGACGGGCATCAGGGCGTCGTAGATGACGTTCGCGCCGCGGGCCACGAGCCGGTTGACCACGTGCCAGACCGCGTCCTCGTTGCCGGGGATGGGGGTCGCCGAAAGGATGACCGTGTCGTCCTCCTGGATGCGCACCTGCCGGTGGTCGTCGCTCGCCATGCGCGAGAGGCCCGCGAGCGGCTCGCCCTGCGAGCCCGTGGTGAGAATCGCGACCTGCTCCGGCCGGTAGTTGCCGATGTCCTCCCCGCGGATGCGGACCCCCTCGGGCACGGTTAGGTAGCCGAGGTTGGTCGCGATATCCATGTTGTTGGCCATCGAGCGGCCCACGGCGGCGACCTTGCGCCCGAGCTTGGCCGCGCAGTCCACGGCCATCTGCATGCGGTGGATCTGGCTGGCGAACGAGGCGATGATGATGCGCCCCGGGGCTTCGCGGAAGATGCGCTCGAAGGTCTGGCCGACGATCCGCTCCGAGGGGACGAAGCCGGGCTTCTCGATGTTCGTGCTGTCCGACATCAGCGCCAGGACGCCCTCTTCCGAGATGCGCGCCAGCTTGGGCACGTCGAAGAGCCGCCCGTCCACCGGCGTCTGGTCGAACTTGAAGTCGCCGGTGTGGATGCACGTCCCGGCGGGCGTGCGGATCGCCAGCGCGAAGGAGTCCGGGATCGAGTGCGACACCTGGATCGGCTCCACGGTGAAGTGTCCGAGCCGCAGGATGTCGTCGCTGGCGAACTCGCGCAGGGTGACGCTGGAGAGCAGGCGGCGCTCGGCGAGGCGACCCTTCGCCAGCCCTACCGCGAGCCGGGGGGCGTAGACCGGGACGTTGATCTGCGGCAGGATGTACGCGAGGCCGCCGATGTGGTCCTCGTGGCCGTGGGTGATGACGATCCCCTGCACGGCGCTGGCATTTTCCAGCAGCCAGCGCACGTCCGGGACGACGACGTCGACGCCGAACATGTCGTCATCGGGGAACTTGAGTCCACAGTCGACTATCAGGATCTGATCCAGAACCTGATAGGCGTACATGTTTTTGCCGATCTCGCCGACCCCGCCAAGGGGGATGAACCGCAGCTTGCCCGGGGGCAACGTCTCCAAAAGATAGCCTCTCCTTGCCTGTGTAAGTGCCAGCGTATTATACCTTGTGCGGCGGATGCGCGTCGGACGGGTCCGGCGATCCACCGCCGACGCCCGAAGTGCAAAAAAATGTCTGTTAATATCGCCGGGGACTGTGCGTTCTTTACGACAGGAAAGGAGACGCCAAATGTCTCACCCGGTCTACCACGGACAGCCTTACCCGCGCGGCATCCACGCCCCGCACTCCCGCTACTTCGACAGCGGAAGGTTCGGACGTCTCTTCGGAACGCTCCCGCCGCTCCAGGTCGCCCCGGAGACGCTGCTGGAGCTGGGCAAGCCGGGCGGAATCATGGACGCCGCCGACCCGCCCCCGCCGGCGGTCAACCCGGTCAACCGAGACAACAAGTCGATCCCCGCCGGTTTCACCTTCCTTGGCCAGTTCCTCGACCACGACATCACGTTCGACCCTACCTCCAGCCTGGAGCGCCAGACCGACCCGGAGGCCATCCGCAACTTCCGCACCCCGGTCCTCGAACTGGACAGCGTCTACGGGAGCGGCCCGGCGGCGATGCCCTACCTCTACGACGCCGATTCGCCCGGCCGCGCGAAGCTGCTGGTGGAGCAGACGCCCGACCCGGACGGCAACCCGCGCGACGACCTGCCGCGCAACAGCCAGAATATCGCCCTGATCGGCGACCCGCGCAACGACGAGAACCTGATCGTCTCGCAGCTTCAACTGGCGTTCCTGAAGTTTCACAACAAGGTGGTGGACCAGCTTCTCGCGGACGGGATGCCCGCCGGGCAGGTCTTCGAGCGGGCGCAGCAGCTCGTGCGCTGGCACTACCAGTGGATCGTCGTCCACGAGTTCCTTCCGCTGACCGTCGGGCGGGACCTCATGGAGGAGCTTCTTCCCGACGACCGCTGCCAGCGGGGGAAGAAGGCGACCGGACGCCACTTCTACTTCTGGGACAACGACCCGTACATCCCGGTCGAGTTCGCCGTGGCGGCGTACCGCTTCGGGCACAGCCAGGTGCGCCCCGGCTACCGGGTGAACGCGGGCTTCGCGGCGCCGATCTTCAGCGCCGCCCCGCCGGCGAACCCCGACGACCCCGACGACCTTTCGGGCGGGAAGCGCGCCCCGCGCCGGTTCCTGGACCCCGACCTCTTCTTCGAGGTGGACGGCGACCAGACGACCAAGCCGCAGCTCTCGAAGCGCATCGACCCGAAGCTCTCCACGCCGCTGTTCAATCTGCCGTTCACCGGGCCGAACCTCCCGGGCAACCCCTCGTCGCTGGCGCAGCGCAACCTGCTGCGTCACCTCACCTTCGGTCTGCCCTCGGGCCAGGCGGTAGCGCGCCTGATGTGCATCGAGCCGCTGGACGTCAGCGAGATGGAGGACGGCGTCGCGGAGCTGGGACTCGACCGGGAGACGCCGCTCTGGTTCTACATCCTCCAGGAGGCGATGGCGCGGGCGAGCGGGATTCGCCTCGGCCCGGTCGGCGGGCGCATCGTCGCCGAGGTCTTCGTCGGCCTGCTGGAGGGGGACCCGCGCTCCTACCTGCGCGCCGCGCCGGACTTCAAGCCGACCCTCGGGCCGATCCCGGAGAAGTTCGGCATGGCCGACCTGATGCGCTTCGCTAATTCATAGCGGCGGGATGCCCTACGCCCCCGGCGGCGCGCCGCCGGGGGCGTCGCCGATGTCGGATCGCTCCACCGAAACCTCTTCGGCGCGCAGGGTCACCCGCTGCGGCTTGCGCGTTTCGACGCGCCGCCTCGTGATGCGTACCTCTTCCCGGAGCATCAACTGCCGGACCACGACCGGCACCTCCTCCAGGATGGGCACGATCAGCGTGTCGCCCTCCTGGCGTACCGCGACCGGGCCGTCCACGGCCCGGTCGACGCGGACGCGCTCGACCACCACCTGCTCCTCGAACAGAGGCTCGTCTACGACCACCTCGCGCTCGCGGACCGTCTTGGCGAGGCGCACCCGGCCGGTATCCACTATCTCGGTCCCGACCCGTAGCTGTTCGGCGACGACGGGGATGCTGGGGCGCCCCTCGGCGCCTACCCCCGGCTCGTCGGCGGGAACGGGGGGCGGCGCGCCTGCGGGCTGTCGGCCGGTCGAATCGGGTGTCATGCGAAGGGTAGCCTTCCGTGGTCTGGGTGCGACATCACGATCACTAAGGGGGCGGCGCGACCCGGGTAGGCAGGTCCCGTCCCGGGTCGCGCCGCCGCATACGCTCCGTTACGGGCGGGAGGTCGTGCCGCCCCCGCTCCCGGTGGTGCTACCGCGGGTCGCGGACGTGGTGGACCTGGTCGTGCCGGGGGTGTCCAACAGTCCCGCCTCTTCGGCGTCCATGTCGGCGTCGGTGTCGATGTCGACTTCGGTGCGGCGGACGGTACCCTGGACCGCCTCGGTGTGCTCGCGCACCTCCTTGCCGACGTGCACCTCCTCGACCACGCGGGCCTCCTTGGTCACTACGGGCACCTCCGCCCGCTCCGTGACCTCGACCACCTGGTCCCGCATCGCCGTCCGGTCCGCGTCGGTCAGCGGCCTGTCCGCCGGAACGCGGTTCACGGTCACGTGCTCTTCGCGCAGGCGCACCTGCTCCTCGACCGGCCGCTCGGTCACCCGGCTGACGATCCGCACGCCGTGCTCGACCTGCTGCTTTCCGACGTGCATCTCCTCCTCGACGACCGGGATGACCGCCTCTTCCCGGCCGGTCGTCGCCGCCGAAGCCATGGTCCCTGAGGTCGCCGCCGTGCCCGCCATCCCCGCCGTGCCCGTCATCGGGGTGGTCATGCTTCCCGTCGTACCCGCCGTGTTAAGCCCGGTCCAGTACGAGTGGTAGGAGTTGTAGTCACGCGCGCCCTCATGCCACTCGGGCGCGCCCTGGAAGTGCTCGCGCATAAAGGTGCCGTAGGCCCGTCCCTCGCGGAAGTTCAGGGAGCTAAGCGGGAGGACGAACCTCTTGTTCGAGAACCACGAGCCGGTATCGACCACGGCGAAGTGGGCGCGCTGGGTGGTCGGGCTCGCCAGGAGAGTAACGATGGTCCCGATCTTCTCGCCGCCGGCCCCCAGCACGTCCCCGCCGCGCGGGTCGATCTCGCCGTCCGCGACCTTCCAGTCGGGCAGGTCTTCCATCGGCGCCAGGTCATTGGGAATGCTCTGGTAGCCGCCGCGATTCGCGTTCATGTCACTCGCGAGGTTGTTACCGTAAGTCACTTCGTTCCACCTCCGTGTCTTTCCGTCGTTTACGGATGCTGCCGCTACCGGTCCGTGTCCGCAGCGGTTTGCGTCGTCGTCGCTGCCGCCGGAGAAGCGGCGCTGCCGGTTCTGCTCGTGTCCGTGCGCTGGTTGGCGGACGCCATCCACCAGAGGA
>DATLHN010000413.1:0-5127 GCA_035539875.1 Armatimonadaceae bacterium | reverse complement strand
TGCCCTACGCCGAGCAGCGCGACCGGCTGCGGCGGAACCGCGAGTGGGTCTGCCGCGCCTCCGCCCACTGCGACGCCGTCCTGTGCAACAGCGCGTGGACCCGCGGCGCGGTCCGGGAGAAGCTGCCGGACTTCGCCTGCGGGACGCTTCCCGTGGTCCTGGGCGGCGTGGACACGGACCGGTTCGCGCCCGTTGAGGACCGGGCGGCGGTGCGGCGCGGCCTGGGGTGGCCGGACGGGGCCGAGGTGTGCTTCCTCGCCGCACGCCACACCCTGAAGAAGGGAATCGACACGGCCATCGAGGCGGTCGGTCTGCTGCGGCATTCGCGACCGCGCCTGCGCCTCTTCGTCGCGGGGGAGGGCACGGAGACGGACAACCTGCGTGCGTACGCGGAGGAGCTGGGACTGACCGACCGGGTGACGTTCGTCGGGCGGCTGCCCCACGCGCTGATGCACCGCTACCTGGCCGCCGCCGACATCGCCCTCGCGCCGAGCCGGGACGTCTACGACCCGCGCCGCCTCGCCATCGACTACGAGACGATGGGGCGGATGATCTGCGAGGCCGCCGCCTGCGGCGTCCCCACGGTCGCCTCGCGCTGCGGCGGCATCCCCGAGGTCGTCCTCGACGGTGAGACGGGCGTCCTCACCCGCCCCAACGACCCGGAGGGCGTCGCCTCCGCCGTCGATTCGCTGCTCGCCGACCCGGAGCGGGCGCGGGCGATGGGCGAGCGGGCGCGCGCGTGGGCCGTCGAAGCACTCTCGTTCGCGCGGGTCAACGATGAGACGCTGCGCTGGCTGGGCGGCGGGATGGCGGAGGGGGAAGCGTGAAGGTTCCGCCGCCCCTCACCTTCGAGCACATGCGCGTCCAGATGCTCTTCCCCTGCGCCGCGAAGTGCCAGTGGTGCCGCACCTACCTGAAGAACCCGGAGTTCGGGAGGCTGCACCGGCAGGGCGCCGCCGACGCGGTCCACGAACTCTATCTGGCGGCGATGGAGCGGTTCCGCCCGCAGTCGCTCTACGTCAGCGGGGGCGAGGCCCTGCTCCTGCCCGGCATCGCCGGCTTCCTGCGCCGCGCGCTGGAGCTCGTCGGCCACGTCCACGTCTACACGTCCTACCAGTACCCGGCGCACGTGCTGGACGACCCCGAGTGGGCGGACCTGCCCGCGGACCGGGTGACGCTCGCCCACTCCTGCATCCACTTCCTACCGGACCGCTGGCACGAACTGACCAACGGCTTCCCGCACGCGCGCTACGTCGCCAACCTGCGCGCCGCGCGGGCGCTTCCGTTCCGCAAGACCGTGAAGTTCGTGCTGAACCACCCGGAGAGCGACGAGGAGGTGGCGGCCTTCCTGGAGGCGGTCGAGCCCGACGACCGCTTCGACCTGTGTCACAAACTGCTCAACGACCAGAACAACGGCTTCGGCGCGCCCCGGATGCGCGAAACGCGCGAACGGGTCCGCGCGCTGCTCCGGGCGCACGGGCGGGGCGAGGCCGCGCTGCCGCTGCTGAACCCGGCGCTGGCCGAAGCCGTCGCCTCGGACGACCTGATGGGAAAGTGTCCCTACCGGCACGGTGCGAAGGAGGTACGGTTCGCGTTTTACCGCGCCCGCCCCGAGGGCGTGGTCCTGAAGGTGCGCTTCTGCCCCTACTTCGGCCCCGACACGTCGCACAAGCTCACCGTCGGCGTCACCCCGCTGGACAAGGTCGAGAAGTGGTTCCGCTCGGGCGAGTACCGCGGGCGCTGCGACACCTGCCGCCTGCGCCACTACGGCGGCGACGGCGACGACTCGGCGGAGGATGGCTTCGCCGCGGACGCCCGCTTCCGAGCCACGCTGCCGGTGATTGGCGTACAATGAGGGCGGAAGAAAGGGATGCCAATCTGTCATGAGTGCCGCCACGCTGATCCCTCCGCCAGAGCCGGTCGTCTCTCCTCCCGAGGTGCGCGAGGTGAGCGAGGCCCGGACGATTTACATGGGCGCTCGCCCGTTGACCTTTGAAGAGTTCCTTGCCCTCTTCGGCGAGGACGATGACGTGGAACTGATCGACGGAGTGGCGGTGAAGCGGATGGCGGCGCAATTGGATCATGAACGCCTCTTCGCCTGGCTGATACGTTTGCTGGGCGATTTCGCCGAGGAGCGAAACCTGGGAACCGTTCTCGGCTCCCGAACGGCGGTGCGCATTACCGGTTTCCGTGGGCGACTCCCCGACCTGTTGTTCGTGCGCCGCGAACGGGAGGGCATCCTGCAGCAGAGCGCGCTGTCTGAGGCGCCCGACCTCGTTATCGAGATCGTTTCGCCCGGGGATCGTCCCTCGGACCTGATAACGCTCGAAGCAGACTACCGTTCCGTCGGCGTTCCACAGATCGTCTTCGTTGATCTCGGGCAGCAGACGATCCGCGTGTTGCGCCGTTCGGGGAGCGGAGGCGGGGCGGGGGAGTACGCGGACGAAATCCTGCACGCCGGGGACGGCCTCACCCTGGATGCTCTGGACCGGATGCGCATTCCCGTAGAAGCCCTCCTGGCGGACAACCGTCCGCCGGTGCGGCAGGTGCTTGCCCGTGTGTCCGGGGATTCCGGCGATGAGCCGCAGTCCACTGTGTGAACTGCTGGGGCTCCGTTACCCGATCCTCCAGGCTCCGACGGGGAGCGTGGCGGGGCCGGAACTGGCGGCGGCGGTCTCCTCCGCGGGCGGCCTCGGGGGGATGGGGCTGACCTGGACCGAGCCGGAAACCGCCGCGGACTACGTGCGGCACGTGCGCGCCGCCGCGCCGGGCGGCGCTCCGTTCCAGGTCAACTTCGCGCTGCACTTCCCCCCGCGCGCCCTCGACGCCGCGCTTGAGGCGGGCGCGCCGGTCGTCACCTTCTCCTGGGGCGACCCGTCGCCCTTTATCGCCCGCGTGCGCGCGGCGGGGGCGCGCTTCGGCGTCCAGGTGACCAGCGCGGCGGGGGCGCGGCGGGCCGCGCTCGATCTCGGCGCGGACTTCGTGATCTGCCAGGGCGTCGAGTCCGGGGGCCACGTGCAGGGGACCGCGCCCCTTTGGGAACTTCTGCCGCAGGTGGTCGCGGCGGCGGCGGACGCGGGGACGCCGGTCGTCGCGGCCGGGGGTATCGCGGACGGCGCGGGGATCTCGCGGGCGCTATCGCTCGGCGCGTCCGGGGCGATGCTGGGCACCCGCTTCGTGGCGACGCGCGAGAGCCGCGCGCACCCGGACTACAAAGCCGCCCTGCTCGCCGCACGGGCGGGGGACACGACCCTGACCCTCTGCTTCGACGGCGGCTGGCCGCAGGCGGCGCACCGGGTCCTGCGCAACGCGACGCTGGACGCCTGGGAGGCGCACGGCTCCCCCACCCATGCGGCGGGCGCACGGCCGGGCGAGGGCGACGTCGTCGCCCTCGCCTCCGGCGGCGAGGCGATCCTGCGCTACGAGGACACCGCGCCGCGCGTCGGCATGACCGGCAACATCGCGGAAATGTGCCTGTACGCCGGCACCGGCGTCGGCGCGATCACGGACCTCCCGTCGGCCGCGGAAGTGGTCGCCCGCCTTGCCGCCGAAGCCTTCGCATATTACGCCCCTCGACTCCCTCACTGAACGCCCGTTCGGTTTTCCCTCATTTTTGCCGGGGCAAAGTACCGCTGTAGCCAAACGGCGGAAAGGCGGCCACCGACATGGGAGACTCGACGATTATCAAGGTACAGTCGGCGCACTCGCCCCGCGGCGACATGGGGCAGATATATCTCGCGTCCGGGAAGAACGTGGCCCTGCGCCTGTGGAAGGACGAGAAGCCCAACGAGGGGAAGGCGCCGACCACGCGCGACTACGAGACCGCGGGGTACGTGATTTCCGGACGCGCCGAACTTCACAGCGAAGGGCAGACGATCCTGCTGGAAGCCGGGGACTCCTGGGTCGTGCCGAAAGGCGCTTCCCATGCCTACCACATCCTCGAACCCTTCACGGCCGTTGAAGCCACGTATCCGCCCGCCCATGTCCACGGACGCGACGCTGGGCAGGGTTAACCGGGCGAGGCGAGTAAGCAACTCGCCCGCACTACCTCAAGGAGAATAGCGAAATGAGCCAGAAGAGCGGAAACCACGTCAAGCCTCCGGTGAAGGAAGACCCGAAGTCTTCGGGTGAGATACCGACCACGCAGGACAACCTGGCGGACCAGCACCACGGCGAGAGCACGAAGCCCGTGCAGGAGGATCGCCGCATCGGCCAGCACCAGGGCGCGGGCCGCCCGCCGCTGATGAAGAAGTAGCCGTTCAGTTATCCCCGGACGGAAAGCGACCGAGAAGCCACAGGAAGAACCCGGCGAGGGCTAGAATGGCGGTAACGGCGATGGCGATGCGCCGGGGCGTCCACGCATAGGCAACGCCGCCGACCCGGGTCTTTCCGGGTGCGAACCGCTCGACGGAGTCGCGCAGCGCGCCGCAGAGGGAGCGGTCCCGAAACTGGAGCGGAATCGCCCGGTGACGGACCCTTCCCTTCGCATCCTCGGTCGCGTAAATCACGGCGGCCCGGCGGAACTTCTGGTCGAACCATACTTCCTGTACGCGGTCCCACCCGAAAAACTCGTCGCGCGGGATTGTGCGGTACTCGGCTATCAGACTGCACCCCAGGCCAGACACCATCACTGCTATCTGTATCGACATCGTTAGGCCCGACGGGAGCCGAAGCGGCCGGAGCAGGAAGCCGGCCGCGAAGAAAAGCAGCCAGAGCGCGCCGCCTGCGGTCGCGAGGACGTTGTGGTCCGGCTGTCCGCGCCCCTCCGCCCGCACCCCCTCCTCGCTCAGATGCAGCGTCCCCCGGCGCATCGGCGAGCGGAATACGGCGTAGCCGACCGGAGGCGGCTTGTACACGCTGGCGTCGAGCGGGAAGATGTCCTGTGCCATCGCCCAGGAGGGCGCGGACGCGGGCGCGGCCGTCGCGCCGTGCCCGCCGAGTAACGGCAGAGGGGGCGGCGGCGGCGGTTGCGGCGGTGTCTCCTCGGGCATGCGGCTTACCTTCCTGCGCGTACCGCCCTCTCCGGGTGGCGGGGCGTCACGTTTCTAAGAAAGGGTTTCGCCCTCAGGAGGAAAACCGCCTGCCGGGGAGTGGAATCTCCGACGAGGGGGGAGCCATGAGCGGGGA
>DATLHN010000412.1:0-3433 GCA_035539875.1 Armatimonadaceae bacterium | reverse complement strand
ACTCTGCGCCGAGGCGGGCTGCCTGAGCGCGCCCTTCCCGTTCCCCTCGGACCACAGCCGGTTCCTGTACTACCGGACGCCGGGCCGCGACCCGGACTACGCCGCGCACGACGACACGCGCGGGGAGATGCTGTTGATGGCCGGCCTGCCGGGGGCGGGAAAGGACACCTGGCTGCGCCGCCACTATCCGGACCTGCCGGTCGTCAGCCTGGACGCCATCCGGACGGAACTGAAGATATCGCCGCGCGACAATCAGGAGGCGGTGGCGGCGCGGGCGCGCTCCCGCGCCCGGGAGTACCTGCGCCGGGGCGAGCCGTTCGCCTGGAACGCCACCAACGTCAGCCGGGAGCTGCGGGCCATGACCATCAACCTCGCCGCCGAGTACCGGGCGCGCGTCCGCATCGTCTACGTCGAGGCCCCCGCCCGCCTCCTGCACGCGCAGAACCGCCAGCGCGCCGACACCGCCGTCGTCCCCGACGGCGCCATGGGGCGGATGCTGCGCCGCTGGGAGGTCCCCGACCGAACCGAGGCGCACACCATCGATTACGTCGTCGGAGGCGAGGCCGTGTCGGAAGGCTCGGCGAACGTCACCCGGTCGTAGATCTCGGCGAGCGGCAGTTCGAGGTCGAGCGAGTCGAGACGGAGCGCGCCATCAGCGTCGCTCACCTCGGTGAATACCCACTCCCCGGAATCATTCCGGCGGGTGAACTTCTCGACGCGGCGTTGGTCCTGGGAGATGAGAACGTACTCGCGAAGCGACTCCAGGCGGCGGTAGTGCGCGAACTTCTCGCCCCGGTCGCCGCGCTCGGTGGAAGGCGACAGCACCTCGACGACGACCACCGGGTTCAGCAGCGTGTCCACGTGCGCGTCCGCGAAGCGCGGCTCTCCGCAGACCACGACCACGTCCGGGTAGACGTACGCCCCCGTCTCCCGTATCTGCACCCGCATGTCACTGCCGTAGGTCTCACAGGGTCGCCCTTTCAGGCGGGCGCGCAATTCTCCGGCGACATTGTTTGAGATCAGGTTGTGCTCGCGGCTCGCGCCAGACATGGCGAACGCCTGGCCGTTGTAGTACTCGCTCTTGTACTCCGCGGCGCGCTCGCGCTCCAGGTATTCCTCGGGGTTCAGATAGGGAACGGGTCGTACGGCCATGCTTTCCTGCTCCTTATGCCGGTGCGCCGAGCGATTCCGCCTCCAGCGTCGCGGCCTCCCACTCCTCCATGCGCGCGGCGAGCTCGTCCTTCACCTTGCCGTATTCGAGGGAGAGGGTGACAACGTCGTCGCCGCCGGACGGCGCGGCGAGGTGCGCCTCGATCCGCGCCAGCTTCTCCTCCAGCTTTTCGACCTCCGCCTCGATGCCCGCCACCCGCTTCGCCATGCGCTGCCGCTCCTTGGAAAGCTCGTGCGCGGAGAGGCCGTTGCCCGCCGAGGCCGAAATCGGCCGGGCGGCGACGGCCGCCTTCGCGCCGTTTTTCGCGGCGGCAGGGGCGGGGGCCGCGGCGCGGGCGGCTTCGGCGTCCTTCGCCTCGCGGTAGGCGCGGTACGGGCCGTCGAAGAGGGCGATCTTGCCGCCGCCCTCCAGCGCGAGCGTGCGGTCGGTGACGGCGTCGAGCAGGGCGCGGTCGTGGGAGACGACGACGAGCGTGCCGTCATAGCGCTTCAGCGCGTCGGTGAGCGCGTCGCAGGAGAAGACGTCCAGGTGGTTCGTCGGCTCGTCCAGGATCAGCAGGTTCGCGGGCGAGAGTACCATCAGCGCCATCGCCAGCTTCGCCCGCTCGCCGCCCGAAAGGCCCGAAACCGGCTTGAACACGTCCTCGCCCGAGAACAGGAACTTCGCCAGGTGCGAGCGCGCCTGCCCGAGGTCCATGCCCGCGCGCTCGTAGAAGTTCTCCAGCACCGTCAGTTCCGGGTCGAAGTCGTCCGCCTCCTGCTTGTGGTGCGCCACCGTCACGCCGTGGCCCACGCGCAGGTAGCCCGCGTCCGGCGACTCCTCGCCCAGGATCATCTCCACCAGCGTCGTCTTGCCCACGCCGTTCGGACCGACGACGCCGACCCGGTCGCCGCGCTCGATGGTGAAGTTGGCGTTGTCCAGAAGCACCTTGTCGCCGTAGCGCTTGCTGGCGCGCTCGCAGACCACGACCTCGCGCCCGCTGCGTCCCGACGAGCGGATGCCCGCCTTCATCTGGCCCGGGTCGTCGCTCGGGCGCTCCAGTCGCTCCAAGCGCGCGAGTTGTTTGGCCCGCCCCATGGCGTTCCGGCTGTTCTGGCCCGCCTTGTTGCGCCGGATGAACTCCTCCGTCTTCGCGATTTCTGCCTGCTGGCGCGCGTACTCCTCGGCCTGGCGGGCGCGGGCGGCGGCGCGCTGCTCGCGGTACGCCTCGAAGCCGCCGGTGTAGGCGGTCAGGGTCGCGCCGACGCCCGCGCGCTGCTCCTCGACCTCCCACACCGTGCGCGTCACGCTCGCGAGGAGGCGGCGGTCGTGCGAGACGACGAGCACCGCACCCGGGTAGCGCTGGAGGAACCCTTCCAGCCACTCCACCGCCCGGATGTCGAGGTGGTTGGTCGGCTCGTCGAGCGCGAGCACGTCGGGCGAGGAGGCGAGCAGCTTCGCCATCGAGAGGCGGGTCTTCTCGCCGCCGGAGAGGACGCCCACCGGCTTCTCTAGGTCGGCCTCCGAGAAACCCATGGCCGAGAGCGCGCCGAAGAGGTGGTCGCGCCCGGCATCCCCGCCCATGAAGTCGAAGCGGTCCCGCGCCGCGCCGTACGCCTCCAGAGCGTCGGCGTCGTCGGGCCGCTCCGCGATCGCCTGCTCCGCCTCGCGCAATTCCGTCTCGGCGTCCGAGAGCGCGGCCAGCGCCGTCTCCGCCTCCTGGCGCACGTTCCGGCTCTCGTCCAGTTGCGCGATCTGCGACAGGTAGCCGATGCGCACGCCGCGCGCGACCGAGACGCTGCCGGTGTCCGGCTCCTCGATGCCGATCAGTATCTTCAGGAGCGTGGTCTTGCCGCCGCCGTTCTTGCCGACGATCCCGATCTTCTCGCCGCGCGCCACGCGCGCGTTGACGCCGACCAGCACGGTCTCCGCGCCGTAGTTCTTCCCCAGGTTGCTGGCGGTAAGCAGGCTCATAGCAACGCGATTGTATAGTCCGCCCAGAGGGGTGTCAAACCGGCCTTCCCGTAGTTGTGACGTCTACCCGCGGGGAGGGGAACCGGCGGGCAGTGGGCAATAAGGAGGCAGATAAGGATGGACGGCGCATGAAGGGGGAGACGACGATATCCGGAAAGCGGGCCGCGTTGGTCATCGCGCACCCGGGGCACGAGCTGCGGGTACACGGGTGGCTGGAGCGGGCCAAGCCGCTCGTCTTCGTGCTGACCGACGGCTCGGGGAGCCAGCGCGAGAGTCGTCTGGAGCACACGACGCGCCTGCTGGAGAGCG
>DATLHN010000411.1:0-4476 GCA_035539875.1 Armatimonadaceae bacterium | reverse complement strand
CCGTGTTCCTTCGCGAGCTGGACCGCCTCGGGAATGACCGCGTCGCGCTCATCCTGGAGCATCTGAAAACGCCGGAGGAGTACGCGGAGGCCGCCGAATTCGTCCGCTCGGTCGCCGCACGAGAGGGTATCGCCCTCTGAGCAGCGAACCATGGACTATGAAACGCTTGAAGGTGAGCGATAATCAGAGGTTTCTGGTCTATGAGGACGAAGCGCCCTTCTTTTACCTGGGCGACACGGCATGGGAGCTTTTCCACCGCCTGAACCGCGAGGAGGCGGACCACTACCTCGAAACGCGCGCCCGGCAGGGGTTCACGGTCATCCAGGCCGTCGTCCTCGCGGAACTGGACGGCCTGCGCGACCCGAACCCGTACGGCCACGTGCCCCTGAACGACCTCGACCCGGCGAAGCCGAGCGAGGACTACTTCCGGCACGTCGACTACATCGTCGATAAGGCGGCGTCGCTCGGGCTTACGATCGGGATGCTGCCGACGTGGGGCGACAAGTGGAACCAGAGATGGGGAAAGGGGCCGGAGGTTTTCACTCCGGAGAATGCGCGCGTCTACGGCGAATACCTCGGAAGGCGCTACCGCGACAGGCCCATCGTCTGGGTACTCGGCGGCGACCGGGCGGTGGAGACCCGGGAGCACGTGCGGATCGTTCGCGCCATGGCCGAGGGGCTGAAAGCGGGCGACGGCGGGACGCACCTGATGACGTTCCATCCCCAGGGGCAGCAGACTTCGTCGCTCTACTTCCACTGCGACGAGTGGCTGGACTTGAACATGTACCAGACCGGCCACACGTTCGACCGGGACAACTACCGCAGTATCGCGGAGGACTACCGGCGGACGCCGGTCAAGCCGTGCATGGACGCCGAGCCGGGTTATGAGGACCACCCTTCCGGCTTCAAGGCCGAGAACGGATGGCTGGGCGCGTACGACGTGCGCAAGTCCCTGTACTGGGCGCTCTTCGCCGGGGCGCACGGCCACACCTACGGCTGCCACGACGTGTGGCAGATGTGGCAGCCCGGGCGGACTCCGGTCACGGCCGCGCGGACGCCGTGGCGCGAGGCGCTGGAGCTGCCCGGCGCGCGTCAGATGCGCCACGCGAAGGACCTTCTCCTCGCCCGGCCGTTCGTGACTCGAATTCCCGCTCAGGACATTCTCGTCGGCGCTCCCGGCGCGGGGACGGACCACGTCCAGGCCACGCGCGACTCGACAGGGCTCTACATCCTCGCGTACTCCGCCTCCGGGCAGCCGTTCACCCTTAAACTGGATTCCCTCGCGGGGTCGGCAAAGGCCGCCTGGTTCGACCCGCGGACCGGCGCATCGGAAGCGTTTGCCGACGTGAAGCCGGACGGGGAGCGGGAGTTCCGCCCGCCCTCCTCCGGACCGGACGCGGACTGGGTGCTGACTCTGGACGTTACGGGGTAGAGTAGGGCACAGGGCAATCTCCCTCCGGATGGTGACCATGACCGAACAAGAACGACTGCGAATCCTGTACGGCGACCCGGGGTTGGCGTCACCCGAGCGCGTGCCGCTGCGCGCCGGGCCGCTCTCCCTCGACTACGCGCACGGCGACCTGCGCTACATCCGCTGGGGGACACACGAGGTCGTCCGGCGCATCTACGCGGCCGTGCGCGACGAAAATTGGGGGACGGTGCCGCTCCACCTTGACGAGAGGGAGCGGGCAGTGGAGGCGGACCGCTTTCGCATCGTCTACGAGGGACACTACGCCGGCGTGGATAAGGGCATCGAATTCCGGAGCGTCGTGACCCTGACCGGCACGCCCGACGGGACCGTAGTCTTCGACTTCGACGGCGAGGCCGTTTCTACCTTTGCGCGGAACCGGATCGGCATCTGCGTCCTGCACCCGACGCCGGAGGTGGCGGGGAAGTTCGTCAGCGTCACGCACGCGGACGGCCACGAGACGTCGGGCTACTTTCCAGAGACGATCTCGCCGCACCAGCCGTTCTTCAACATCGCCGCGCTCGACTACGAGATCGAGTCGGGCGTCCGCGCGCACATCGCGTTCTCGGGCGACGTTTTCGAGATGGAGGACCAGCGCAACTGGCTGGACGCGTCGTTTAAGACGTACTCCACGCCGCTCGCGCTGCCCATGCCCGTGACCGTCGAGGCGGGCACGCGGGTCCACCAACGCGTCGCGCTGTCGCTGCGGGGCGCGGAGGCGCGCGAGACGGTCCGGGCGACCGAGGGCCGTCGTGCCGCCGTTACCGTTTCCGCCGCCATCGACCGGGAGGCGGAGCGCCTGTTCCGGCACCCGGGCCTGATGCTGCCTCCCGGGGCGGATCTTCCCGAGCGGCTCCTTCCCGAGGTCCGCGCGCTCAAGCCGGACCACCTCCGGATCGACGTTGACGCGGCGGGCGACGGCTGGCAGGCGGCGCTGGCGCGCGCGAACGAGCGGGCCGCGGCGCTGGGCGTCGATCTTCTCGTGGGACTGCGCGGGGCGGAGGCGCTTGCCGGGGCGGAGGTGCCGAGCCTGACCCGCGCCGCCGGCTGGCTGCTGCTGCACGCCACGCCGGAAGGCGTGCACGCGGCGCGCGCGGCGCTCCCGGGCGGCGCGCGGATACTGGCCGGTTCGGGCGCGAACTTCACGGACCTGAACCGAAACCGGCCCCGCGCCGAGGACATCGACGGCGTCTTCTTCGCGGGCAACCCGCAGGTACACGCGTTCGACAGTCTGTCGATCATGGAGACTCCGCCGACACTCGGGCAGGCTATCTCCACGGCGCGCGGATTCCACGACGGGCGGATCGCGGTCGGTCCCCTGGCGCTGGCGGGGCCGTATCGCGGCGCGGACCCCCGCCACGCATCCCTCTTCGGCGCGGCGTGGTACCTGTCCGCGTTCGCCGCCGCCGCGGACGCGGGGGCGAGCCGCGTGACCCTGTGCGACGTCGCGGGGCCGCGGGGGGCGCTGCACGCCGACGGGCGGCTGACCCCGATCGGAAGCGTCCTGGCGGAACTCCCGTCGAATCCGAGCCACCTCGCGCACGTCAAGGTCTCGGACGGCCACTCCCTGAGCGGGCTCGCGCTGTGGGCGAACGACGGGCACGCCTGGCTGTTCGTCGTCAACCGGACCGACCGCCCCGTCTCTGCCGTCCTGCACGGCCTCGGCGTGGGCCGCCCCACCCTGCGCGTGCTGGACGAGACGACCGGCGGCGTGTTCCACACCCGTGACGTGGAAGACGCGGGCGACGGGGCGCTGCGCCTGACACTGAACCCGTACGCCATCGTCAAGTACGCGACGGAGCGGGGGCGGTAGGTCCGATGCGGTTCGTGATGATCGGCGCGGGGTTCTGGGCGCGCTACCAGCTTTCCGGCTGGTACGAACACCCCGGCGTCTCCTGCGTCGGCATCCACGACCGGGACCGTCGGCGCGCCGAAAGACTGGCGGAGGAGTTCGGCATTCCCGCCGTCTACGATGCGCCTCAGGCGATGCTATCCGAGGCAGGGGCCGACTTCGCGGACGTCCTGACGAGTCCGGACACGCACCGGCTGTTCGTGGAGATGTGCGCGGCGCACCGCCTCCCGGTCGTCTGCCAGAAGCCGCTGGCGGAGAGCCTCGCCGACGCCGAGGCGGCCGTGGCCGCGTGCCGGGCGGCGGGCGTCCCCCTGCTGGTCAACGAGAACTGGCGCTGGCAGGTTCCCATCCGCGCGTTCGGGGACCTGCTGCGGTCCAGCGCTATCGGGACACCCTTCCGGGGGCGATTGACCTTTTCCTGCTCGTTCCCCGTCTTCGAGAACCAGCCGTCGCTCCGAGAGACGGAGCAGTTCATCCTGGCCGACATCGGCTCGCACGTCCTGGACGTCGCCCGGTTCTACTTCGGCGAGGCGTCTTCTCTTTTCGCAACGACGAAGCGCGTCAATCCGGCGATTCGCGGCGAGGACGTGGCGACCGTCGTAATGGTGATGGGCGACGCCCGGACGACCGTGACCTGCGAGATGTCGTACGCAAGCCGGACGGAGCACGAGCGGTTCCCACAAACGTACGCGTTCGTCGAGGGAGACGGCGGCACGCTCGAACTGGGGCCGGACTATCGCATCCGGCTCACCGACCGGAACCGCGGTTCGTGGGACGCGCCGGTGACGGAGATACGGCGGGTACCGCCGCCCCGCTACGCCTGGGCGGACCCGGCGTACGACCTCGTGCACGCCAGCATCGTCGCCTGCCACGGCGACCTGCTCCGCCACTTGCGCGGCGAGGGCGTGTCCGAGACGAACGGCGACAGCAATCTCGAAACGATGCGGCTTGTCTACCACGCGTACGCGTCGGCGGAGATCGGGACAGTGGTTAAACTATGACGACGATTGCACTTTTCGGGGCGGGGGGGAAGATGGGCTGCCGCCTGACCGACAACCTGAACGGCCACCCAGACTTCGACATGCGGTACGTGGAGGTCGGCCCGGCGGGGGTCGCCAACCTCGCGCAGCGGGGACTCCGGCCGACGCCCGAGGCG
>DATLHN010000410.1:0-6056 GCA_035539875.1 Armatimonadaceae bacterium | reverse complement strand
GGTGGCGTCCGTCCCCGACCCCGCCGACCCGGGCACCCCGTAACGAACGAGGAGAACACCATGACCACGACACGACGAAACGCGCGGCTTGCCGCCGCCGCTCTCGCGCTCCTGCTCGTCGCGACCGCCGCCGCGGTCGCGAAGGCGGACCCGATCGACGACTACCTGCGGGCGGAGATGGCCCGCAACCACATCCCGGCCGTATCGGTCGCGGTGGTGCGCGACGGCAGGGTCGTCAAGCTGAAGGCGTACGGGAAGGCCAACCTGGAGTGGGACGCGCCCGCGACGCCGGAAACGGCGTTCCCCCTCGCCTCGGCGACCAAGCCGCTGACGGCCACCGCCCTCATGCTGCTCGTGCAGGACGGCAAACTCTCCCTGGACGACCCCGTCGGCCGCCACCTGCGCGACGACGCCCCGGCGGCGTGGGACCGGGTCACCGTGCGGCGCCTCGCGAGCCACACCTCCGGAATCCCCGACGACTTCGGGCAGGCGTCCGTCCGAACCGCCGCCGAGGGAGTCGCCGCGCTGGCGAAGCGCCCGCTCGACTTCGCGCCCGGCACCCGCGCCGCCTACGGCCTCGGAGGGTACGTCGTCCTCCAGCACCTGATCGAGCGCATCGCCGGGATGCCCTTCGACGCCTTCCTGCGCGAGCGGGTGTTCGCGCCGCTCGGCATGCGCGGCGCGCGCTTCGACAACGCCGCCGACAGCGGACCGGCCCGCGCCGCGGACCTCGTCCCCCGCCGCGCCGGGGTCTACGAGTGGTCCCCCGCCGACTCGGGCGGAGGCGCGCAGCGCAACTTCGCGTTCCCCTTCCCGGCGCACGGCCACAGCGCGGGCGGCCTGTATGCGTCCGCGGCGGACCTCGCCCGGTGGGCCGCCGCGCTCGACACCGGTCGCCTCCTCGCCCCCGCGACCCGCGACCTGATGTGGACGCCGGGGCGGCTCGCGGACGGGACGGAAGCCCCGTTCGCGGTCGGCTGGGCGGTCGGTACGTATCGCGGGCGGAGGACGGTCGGCCACAGCGGCGGCCCGGCCCTCGCCGACGTCCTGCGCTTCGTGGACGACAAACTGACCGTCGTCGTGCTCGCCAACCAGCAGCGGATGTATCCCTACCTCGCCCAGGGCGTCGCCGACCGCATCGTCCCCGCGCCCCCGGCGACGCAGGACCCCGCCCCGGTCGCCGACGCCGACCCGGAGACGACCGCGTCCCTCTTCGCCCTGCTCCGCGGCTTCGCCGAAGGCCGGGTGGACCCCGCCCCGATCGCGCCCGACGCCCGCCCGTCGCTGGTCGGCATGATCGAAAACTTCGCCATGCCCTGGTTCCGCGCCCTCGGCCCGCCCCGCTCCCTCGCCCTGCTGTCGGACACGCGCGCCGCCGACGGCCGCCGGGTCCGCCGCTACCGCGCCCGCCACGACGGCGGCAAGCCGGTCCTCTGGAAGTTCGACATCGACGCCGACGGACGGATCGTCTCCCTGTCCCCCACCCCGGAGTGACCGGATCGGGACGCCCGGGATTAGCGGCTCTCAAAGATTTTGACAAAATGTTTGTCGCAGATATTGACAAAATCTGCGGGGTCCCGCATACTCAACCCGGAGCCCCGGTCGGGGGCCGTGACGGGCAGGGACGCCAGACATGAACGCCGGTAGTTCGACAGCCGAAAAAAGTTCGCGCAGCAGCATTTCGGGCTCCGGGGCGGGCAAGGCCGCGCAGAACGAGCGCGCCCTGCGCGAGCTGGGCGCGCTCTGCGACACGCTGGGAGTCGGCGCCCGCCTCCCCCTCCACACGGAACTTATGGCCCGTTTCGGCGTGTCCGAGCGTGCCATCCTCCGCGCCTTTACCGAGCTTCAGCGCACGGGACGCCTCGTCCGCAAGCCCGGACTCGGCACGCTCGTCGCCGAACTCGCGCCGGACCCGGCCGCCGACGCCGCCGCGGAGATCACCCCCCCGCGCACGCTGATCGCCGTGGCCCGCGTCGACCACTCCTTCTTCGACTACTGCCTCGACCTGCTCTGCGCCTACGCGGACGACAGCGGCGACGACTTTACGGTCCTGTGCAAGCCGCTCCGCAGCGGCGAGGAGGCCACTCCCGAGAGCCTGGGCGCGCTCGCCGCCCGCCCCGCCGGGCAGCGGTTCGTGCTGTTCGGCTATCACCTCGCGCCGGTCGCGCGCTACCTGCGGGAGCGCGGCGCGCACGTCGTACTGGTCGGCACGCCGCCTGCGGGCGTCACGCCGGACGTCCCGTGCGTCTACGGCGACCAGGAGTACGGCGGCTACCTCGTAACGCGGCACCTGATCGCGCTCGGCCACCGCCGCATCGCCTTCCTGCACGACGAGAGCCTGCCGCGCATGCTGCGCTGGCGCGGCTTCCGGCGCGCCGTGGGCGAAGCGGGCCGGCGCGGACTGGAGATCGACGCCCGCCACGAGGTGGTCTCGCTCGACGCGTGGGAGTCCGACCCGGCGCAGGTGACCGAATTCCTGCGCCGCCCCGACGCCCCGACCGCGCTCCTGCTCTGGAACGACCGGGAGGCGCTGCGGCTGCTGCCCCTCCTGCAGCGCGCCGGGGTCCGAGTCCCGGAGGACGTCTCGGTCGCGGGCTACGACGACCTGCCGGCGGCACTGCACGCCTTCCCGGCGTTGACCACCGCTGACCCCGCCGTCAGCCACCAATTGCGTGCCGCCGTCGATCTGCTCACGCGCGCGGGGGACGGCGCGGCCCCCGCGGCCCCGACCGCGACCGTCGTGGTCCCCGCCCTGCTTGCCCGCGACTCGACCTCCGCGCCGCCCGGGACTTCCACCGGGGCGTAGCCGCACGCCGCCCGTGCGTGCCGTCTCTCTGTCCGCCGTCCCGCCGCGTGCGCGGGGCGGCCCGTAACGAAAAGGTAACACCGATGAACCGACCAAAGACCGCCCTTCGCCACTCCATCCGCCGCCGCTTCTCCGCCTCCCAGCCCGGGGCGGGCTTCACCCTGATCGAGCTGCTGGTGGTCATTGCCATCATCGCGATCCTGTCGGCGATCCTCTTCCCCGTGTTCGCTAAGGCCCGCGAGAAAGCGCGCCAGACCGCCTGCCTGTCCAATACCAAGCAGATCGGCCTCGCGCTGAACATGTACGTGACGGACTACGACGAGACGCTGCCCCCGCGCTACCAGCGCAACTTCTCGATGCCCGCCCCGCAGCAGTCGACGTGGCGCGTCCTGCTCTACCCCTACGTCAAGAACGCGGGCGTCTTCACCTGCCCGTCGAACCCCCGCACCGACGTCACCAACTCCAGTCCGCTCTACTTCGTCCAGCCGTCCGGCCCGTTCCTGGGCGTCTCCTACGGCTGTAACTGGAACGTCATCGGCCAGCCCGACCCCGGCTCGTGGGGCTTCCGCGCCCTGCCGGAGATCGAGTTCCCGGCGTCGCTGATCGCGTTCTCCGAGAGCGTGGAGCTGGCCCCCGAGGTCGTCGTCTTCCGGTCCGGCACCGGCTCGAACCTGTCCACGTCCGGCCTGTACGCGGGCCACAACGGCATGAGCAACTACGTCTTCTGCGACGGCCACGCCAAGGCCCTCAAGCCGTCGGCGACCGTGCCGAAGCCGACCGAACCGTTCGCCGACTCGACCCAGAACTACTGGGCCTGGCAGGTGCCGAGCCCGTACCTGGGTAACTTTCCCGGTACCACGGCCGCCAACGTCAACCAGCGCTACCACGACTGGATGAAGGGCTACGAGGCCTTCTACAAGTAGACGCCCCGCCGCCCCGTTCGTCGGAACCGGCAGGAGTACGCCCCTCTATGATCGCACGACGTGAACTGCTCGGCGGCGTCGCCGCCGCTGCGGTCCTCTCCGCTCCCGCCACCTCCGCGCGTGGCGAACCGCAGCGGCGACCCGGGGACGGGACGCCCGGGCCGGTGGAAAGACGAGGTGACAAAGACGTGATCGAGATCTCCAGCGTCCGCGAGCTGGCGGAGTACGCGGCCCGGAGCGGCAACCGCGTGCGCATGCGTCCGGGAGTCTACCGCGTCGCCGACTTCCTGACCGACGGCGAGATCGCAAAGGTGCGCGCCGAGGTGCCCGCGGACGCGCCGGGCCGCCCGCCCGTGTGGATGCTCCGCTTCTCGGGCTCGGGCAACCGCTTCGACCTGTCGGGCGTGGTGCTGGAGATCGACACCGCGCTCTACCGGAAGCTGCCGCGCGGGTACGTCCGCTGCCTGTTCGTGCGCGGCGACGACAACGTCCTGGCGGGCCTTACCGTCACGAACACCGGCCCGAACCAGGGGAGCAACGGCAACACCCTGTCCGTCTGGGGCGACGGCAACGTACTGGAGGACGTCTCGCTCTACGTCTCCGGCTCGTCGCCGTACGGGTACGGGGACCTGTTGGGCAAGGGCGGCCCGAACCTGGTCGCGACGCAGAAGCAGAGCGGGATCATGGTCGCCGGGCGGCGCAACACGCTCCGCCGGTGCCGGGTCGTCAGCCGCGCCTTCGGGCACTGCTTCTACATCCAGAAGCCCGAGGGCCTTGTCACCGACGACATACGCCTCGAAGACTGCCACGCCGAGGGCGTCACCCGCTCCACCGCCGACATGCTGCGCGAGGCCGACGGGCCGCTCGCCCGCCTGCACTACGGCACCATCGCCGAGAACCGCGACGGGCGCTACCTGGTGGTCCCCGGCTACCGGAAGGCGCTGTGCGAGGACGGCTTCCGCACCTACGGCGGGACGGGGCGTATCACGCTCGTCAACTGCACGGCGACCCACACCCGCGCGGGATTCGAGATCGCCGGACCCGACGACCCGGCGGCGGGCCGGACGCTCATCGAGGGCGGGAGCGCCCTCGGCTGCGAACGGGCCTACCTCATCGGCTCGAACACGACGGTCCGGAACAGCCGCGGCGACACGCAGTACGGCCCCCTGCTCTACCTGCGCGGCGGAAGGAACTCCGACGTCGAGCTGGAGTGGTGCGGCGAGGGGTCGGACTACACCGTCCACGCGCTCGCCACGGTCGCGGGCGAGGGGCATCAGGTCCGGCTGTTCACCCGCGAGCCCGCGGACCGCGCGGCGCCGGGAGTGCCGGTCCTGCTCGGCTACGGGATGCCCGCGAACGCCGAGATGGCGAGTCCGTTCCGCCCCGCCGCGACCAGGGGCGTCCGCCTGACCGTGGACCTGGACCGGATCGCCGTCATCCAGGGCGCGGAGGCGACCGACTGTACGGTCACGGCCCGCGGCCCCGTCCTGCCCGACGCACAGACGCGCCGCCTGCCGGAGCGCCCGAGGTGAACGCGCCGCTCCCTGCCCCGGGTCACCGACCCCTTCGGTGCCGCGGCGCGGGTGCGGCTATTTTCCGCGGACGAAGCGGACGTTGGTGAACTCGAAGCGGGACGCGTCCTCCTTCGTCCGGTCGTAGAAGGGGGAGTACATCCGGGCGGAGATGGTGCCCTTCTTCGTGTCGATGTCGAGCAGGCGGATGTAGCCGCCTCCCGCGTCCTCAGACTGGTAGTCCTGGAGCAGCTGGTAGATCGTGTTCCCCTTCTCGCCCGTGTCGGTGCGCCAGGCGGAGGTGACGACGTGGCCGCTCAGGACCAGGAGGATGTTGGCGTGCTTCTTGATCAGACGGTCGTAGATCGCCTGCGTGGTCAGGTCGCCGTAGCCCGCGTTGGTCTGGTTGATCTCGCCACGGGACGTGAGGTGGAAGTGCGTCAGGACGATGACGTTGTGCCCGGGGTGGCGGGCGATCACCTCGCCCGCCCAGTCCACCGGGCCGGGGCGCGCGCAGAACTCCAGGGTGACGACCAGCCAGTCCATGCCGCCCGCGCGGAAGGTGTAGTAGGCGTTGTCGCTCTTGCCCGGCTCGTAGCGCCCCTTCTGGGCGGTGAAGCGCGACACGGGGAAGTGGCGGTTGAACTTTTCGGTCTTGCGCAGGTTCACCCGGGTGTTGCCGGGCGCGGCGCTGCCGGTGAACTCGCCCACGGCGGACGTGTCGTGGTTGCCGACCGCGAGCGCGTAGGGCACCTGCGCCCGGTCCAGGGTCCGGAACGCGCGGCTGGCGGTCGTCCAGTGCGTCTCGTTGTCCCA
>DATLHN010000409.1:0-10245 GCA_035539875.1 Armatimonadaceae bacterium | reverse complement strand
CGTGTACGCGCACTTACGTGAGGATCGGGCGTCGGGAGAGGGCGGGAAGTGCTACGTCCTTGGGCTGAATCCGTACGCCCTCCCGCCGTTTCCGGCGAACTGGTACGTGATCGGCGAGTTCATCTGGGAATGCCGCAAACTGGCCCTTCCCGCTCCCCTGCTGTGCCTGCTCGTGTGGCCCGGAGACGTCTATCTCGACCTAGACGGTCCCACACCCTGGTCGAATCATCCGGCGGGGCCGCAAGTAGACATGCACCTGAACCACGGCGAACGGTCCCGGGAGGAGGCGAAGTTCTTCCGCCGTCTCGCACAGGATCTTGAGCGAGGACGAGACGGCGAACCGTCCACGCCTACAGCTCCCGCAGGTCCGTAATGGTGCGCGAGGGGCGCAGGCCGGGGTCGGCGGCGATCAGGGCGTCGGCCCGCTCCAGCGACGTGACGCCGGTCAGGACGAAGACGGTCGGGACGCCGAGCGCGTTGCCGCAGAGGATGTCGGTGTCGAGGCGGTCCCCCACCATGACGGCCTCGCGCGCTTCGACACCCGCGGCGTCGAGGATCGTCTGGAGGCCGTGGACCTCGGGCTTGCCGACGACGACCGGGACGCGGTCGGTCGCGGCCTGGAGCGCGGCCACCATGCTCCCGCCGCCGGGGATGACCCGGCCGCCCTCCACGGGGAACTGTCCGTCCCGGTTGGTCGCCACGAAGAGCGCGCCGCCCAGGACCGCCTGCTGCGCCCGGGTCAGCCGCGCGTAGTCGAAGGAGCGGTCGAGTCCCACCACGACGAAGTCGAACCGCTCGCCCTCGACCATCGGCTCCGCGGCCCGCTCCACGGCGATGCCGACCCGCTCCAGCTCGTCCACGATCCCCTCGCCGCCGACCGCGAGAGCCCTGCGGGGCCGCCGAACCGATTCCTCGGCGGCGATGCGCGTGCGCAGGTAGGCCGCGGTCGCAGAGGCGGACGTGACGATCTCGTCGGCGTCGCAGGGCATCCCGAGCGCCGTCAGCTTGTCGCGGTAGTGCGCGCGGGTCTGCGACGAGTTGTTCGTCAGAAAGAACAGGCGGGGCGCGTCGGGGCGTGCGCGCAGGCGCGCGAGCGTTTCGGCGGCGTACGGAACCGCCTCCGCGCCCCGGTACAAGACGCCGTCGAGGTCGAAAACGTAGACGCGCGGGGAATCGGAGAGGGGGACGTTCTCGGGCACGGGCGGATTGTAGCACGCACGCCGGGACGTGTCAATCCGGGTCAGTAGCTGCCCGCCTCCCCGGACGCGTCCCGCGCATCCGGCTTCGGCTTCTTGGGCGTATTCCCTCCGGGCGTGTCGGCGGTGTGCTATAATCAGGCAAGGAATCGCAGGAGAGAGAATAAGTACATGGCGTTCGGCCCCGCCGGGGACCTTCTCAAGCGGAAGGGACTGCGGCAGTTCGTAAAGTTCTGCATCGTCGGCCTCTCCTCGTTCACCATCGACCTCGGTATTCTGCTGCTGCTCAACAAAGTCCTCGGCCTTCCCCTGGTCTTCGCGGCGACCATCTCCTTTCTGATCGCCGTCGCCAACGGATTCTACTGGAACCGTCGCTGGACGTTCCGCGCCCACGGAGGCGACCCGCGCAAGCAGTACCCGAAGTTTCTACTCACCAACATCGTCGGCTGGCTGCTGAACGTTTCGATCATGACGCTCGCGCTGATCGCGGCTTCCCAGCTTGACCTCACCACGGTGAAAGAGCCACCCGTGGAGATCATCAAGCTGATCGCGCTCGGTCAGGGTAAAGAGGTCTTTTCCGCCCGCGCCGTCACCGCCGCAAAGATCTGCGCGACCATCGTCGTCACGGCGTGGAACTTCACCGCCGCGCGATTCTGGACGTTTCGCAAAGCCGACCGCCCCGCAACGGACAAAACCGTAGGGGCGAACACCGTTTAGCCATCTCTCACCCTCGGCCCCCCGCGGTGCGGGCGCGGGCCGATGACTGCTGGATGGGAGGAATCTATTGTCGAAGGAAATTATCGTCAGCGCGGACGCGCGTGAAACGCGCATCGCGGTCCGCGAGGACGGCCAGCTCGCAGAGCTGCACATCGAGCGCGAAGAGCGCGTCGTCGGAAGCATCTACAAGGCACGCGTGGAGAACGTCCTGCCGGGCATGGACGCCTCGTTCGTGGACATCGGGCTGGAGCGCAACGCGTTCCTCTACGCGGGCGACATCGTTCCGGGCGGCGACGGCGGCGGGAACGGCGAGGACGCGGACGACCACCGATCCCCCGAACACGACCGGCGCGGACGCCGACCGCGCTCCCAGGGCAACATCCGCGACATGGTCAAGCGCGGCCAGGAGATCCTGGTGCAGGTGGTCAAGGGCCCGCGCGGCACCAAGGGTTCGCGCGTCTCCACGCGCATCTCGCTCCCGGGCCGATACCTGGTCTTCATGCCGGACGAGAACAGCACCGGCGTCAGTCGCAAGATCGACGACCCCAAGGAGCGCGACCGCCTCAAGAGGATCGTGGACAACATCCGCCGCCCCGGCTACGGGCTGATCGTCCGCACCGAGGCCGAGGACAAGACCGAGCGCGAGCTCCGCCAGGACCTCGACTACCTGGAGCGCACCTGGTCCGAGATCCGCACCAAGGCGACCGTCACCCCGGCTCCCAACCTCGTCTACCAGGACCTTTCCCTGCTGTTCCGCATCCTGCGGGACGCCTTCGGGCAGGATGTGGACAAGCTCATCCTCGACTCCGCCGAGGACTACCGGCAGGCGCACGAGCTTCTCGACTTCTTCGGCCCGAGCCTCAAGGACCGTGTCGTCCTCTACGACGGGGAGAAGCCGATCTTCGAGCAGTTCGGAATCGAGCAGGAGATCGAGCGGCTGTTGAAGCGGCGCGTGTGGCTGAAGTCGGGCGGCTACCTCATCATCGACCAGGCCGAGGCGCTCGTCGCCATCGACGTCAACTCCGGAAAGTTTACCGGCTCGACCTCCGGCCTCAACGACACCATCGTCCAGACCAACCTGGAGGCGGTGCAGGAGATCGCCCGGCAGCTTCGCCTGCGCGACCTAGGCGGCATTATCGTCCTCGACCTGATCGACATGAACTCCGCCGCCGACCGCAAGCGGGTGGAGCAGGCGTTCGAGGCCGCGCTGAAGAAGGACAAGTCGCGCTGCAAGTTCAGCCACCTGTCCAACCTCGGCCTGATGGAGATGACCCGGAAGCGCACCGGCGAGACGGTCAACGAGCAGATGGACGAGCCGTGCCCGTACTGCACCGGGCAGGGGCGCATCCCGTCCGCCGAGTCCATCAGCATCGAGATCGCCCGCGATCTGCGCCGTCTCTCGCGCGCCCAGACGCACGAAGCGTTCGTGGTCACCTGCAGCCCGCAGGTCGCCGCCTACTTCGTGGGAGAAGGTGGCGAGGAGGTCGAGCGCTTCGAGCACAACCTGGAGCGCGGCCTGTACGTGCGCGTCTCCGACATGCTCCACCAGGAGAAGTACGAGATCCTGGGCGGGCGCATGGACGACTTCGACCGCAAGCACCTGGGCTACCGGCGCGGGCAGGTCGTGGAGGTGCAGGTGAAGCGCAACCCGCTCCTCGCTCCCCCGGCGTCTACCGGCACCACGGACACCGGATACCTCGTAGAACTGCCGCAGGGCGCGAAGTACATCGGACAGACCGTCCGGGCTCGCCTCGTTAAGGTGGGCCGCTCGCTCGGCCTCGCCGAAGTCCTCGGACGCAGCGGTTCTACCGGAGGGGGCGGCGGAGGCGGCGGAACCACGTCGTCCGCGCCGCCGCCGCCCTCGGAGCCGACGCCGCGCGCGACGGAAGCGCCCGAGCGCGATGGGGCCGCGTCGGGACGCCCCGTCGGCGGAGAGGGCGACGCCAACCGCCGACGCCGACGCCGCAGGGGCGGCGGACGCGAACGCGAGACGGTCGCCAGCTGAAAGGGAGACGGCCCGCGCCTTCAGGCGCGGGCCGTCGTGCCGTCGGCCTCGTGCCGCCGTCCGATTTACGGGTTTCACCAGCCGCGGCGGGCACGCCTGAAAATGGCGCTTGAAAACCGGGCGGAAACGGAAATAGAACTCTGGCCTGTTACTTTCGACAGGATGCCCTTCCGACGACGGAAGGCGATTTCTTCGTTCAGGGAGGAGAACCCAGATGTTCACCCGCCGTGATCGGCCGTCTGCCCGCTTCCGGGACCAGGTCCGCCCCCCCCGCGCACGGCCGCCGCTCCGTGCACTGCTCCTACCCGCATCCCTCATCGCCACGTCTCTTGCCGCCGCAGTTGTGGCCCCCGCGGCCCAAGCGCAGATCGGCGGCTCGTCGCACCTGTGGCAGCGATGGATCCCGACCGACCAATTCACCGGCGGTCACCCTCCGGTCCTGGACTTCGCGGGGAACGTGTTCATGACACCGAAGTACCGGACGCAGGTGTTCGCGTTCTCCCCGGACGGACGGCGACTCTGGACGTCCTCCTACCAGGCGAGCCCGAACACCGGCACCTCACAGGCGGTCACCGTGGACCCCGCGGGGTCCGTGTTCCTCTCGCTCCTTCATCCCACCACGCAGCGACGGCTCGTTAAGTTCGACCGGAACGGGACGCAGCTCTGGGTGCGCGACACGAATCCACTCGTTCAGGGGACCGTCGCTCAGGAGTTCTCCTTCCCGGCGGTGCTCCGGTCGGGTGCCGACGGCAGCCTCTTCGAGGCTTACGGCGTAGGTAACCGGACCGACCTGGCCTCCTACGACGTCATCGTGTCCAAGTACAACCCGGGCGGGATGGTCGTCTGGTCGGCGCGCTTTGACGGATTCCCCGCGCGTGGGCGCGACATGCTGGCGGACATGACCGTTGACGACCAGGGCAACCCGATTATCGTCACGTACAGCTTCGTCGGCGGAACGGTCGATTCGATCGACGTGGTTACGCGCAAGTACGACGGCGCGACCGGCGCGCTCCTGTGGAGCACCGAGCACGACGCCCGGATCGCCAACGACGCGCCCGAGGACCGTCTGAAGGCCGCGGTCCGCGCGGACGCCGCCGGGAACGTCTACATTCACGCCGTCTCCCGCCTGTTCGGGACGGGCGACGACTCCGTGGTGATCAAGTACGCCGCCGCGACCGGCCAGCAACTCTGGGTGTCGCGCTTCGCCGGCGGCGGAGTCGGAGGTAGCAGCACCGAGCAACCCGCCGGCCTGGCGATCGACACGGCCGGGGGCGCGCTGGTCACCGCGACGACCGACGGGTACGGCACCCTCGAAGACGTCGTGACGCTGCGCTACGCGCCCGCCGACGGGACCCTCACCTGGTGGGACCGCTACGAGCCGACGGGCAACAACCGCGACTTCGCTACCGGGATCGCCGTCGATGGCCGTGGGGGCGTGCACGTCGGAGGGTACGGCGGCTTCCTGGCAAACGGGACGCCCCTCTCGAACCAGCGGATCGTCTCGATCCGCTACGACGCGTTGACGGGACAGAACCGGCGCGTCCAGCACAGCGCGCGCGGCGCGAACACGGTGATCACCTCGCCAGATTTCGTAGTGGATCCGGATGGGAACGCTTACTTCTACACCGAGGGACGCGGGACGGACACGTTCGGCCTCTACTGGGGCCTGACGCGGTTCCCGGCCGCCCGCTGGAACGCCGTCGGAGCGGGGACCGAACCGGGCGGCGCGTCCCGGCTCCTGTGGCGGCACTCCGACGGGCGCGCCAGCTTGTGGCGCGTCTCCCCGGGCGGGGCGGTTCTCGACTCGCGTGAGTACGGTCCCTACCCCTCCTGGAGCCCGACTCTTATAGCGATCGGGCCGTCGGACGGCAAGACCCGCCTGCTCTGGACTCGCGATGACGGTTTGCTGAGCTTGTGGAGGCTTTCTGCCGCGGGGGCGCTGGAGGAGAGCGCTGAGTTCGGAACGCCATCGGGCTGGGACTGCGTCGGCCTTGGCGTAGGGGCCGACAATAAGGTGCGCCTCCTCTGGAAGCGGAGGGCCGACGGCCGGGCGCGTTTCTCCCGGCTGAGCGTTTCCGGTACTACGGTCGAAGCGGACATCCAGCACGGCCCGTTTGGACTGTGGGAGCCCGAAAGCCTGGTCGTCGCCGCGGACGGGACGGCGCGGCTTCTCTGGCAGCACGAGGACGGCCGCGCCAGCGTGTGGCGCGTCTCGGCGGCCGGAGCATTGGACGGCGCGACCGAGTACGGCCCCTACCCCCAGTGGCGGCCGGTCCAACTGGCGACCTATGTCTCCAGCCCGGCCACCCGGCTGCTGTGGCACCGCACGGACGGGGCGATCAGCCTCTGGACGCTCAACTCGGAGGGGAGCGCGCTAGCGGGCTCGTTCGAGTACGGCCCCTACCCGGACTGGAGCGCCTCGTTCGTGGCCGGCGGCACCAGTCCCACGATCCTCTGGCGCGGGATCGACGGCCGCATTAGCCACTGGCTCCTGGGCGCGCCGTTCGGCAACGCGATATCCAACACCTCCGAATTCGGTCCGTACGACCTTCCGTAAGACCGGCCAGGAAAGGCGAGGGGCGAGCGGCGGATTCCGCCGCTCGCCCTTCGCGCCTTTGGTCGACGCCGATTCAGGGGCCGCAAAAGACGCTCTCGTAGCGGTCGGCCATGACGGCCTCGGTGAATTCGCGGTTCGCCCGGTCACGGGCGTTCGCGCCTAATTCCTCCCGTAAGGTCGCGTCGTCGCGCAGTCGGGCTAACGCGCCCGCTAGCGCCTCAATGTCCCCGGGCGGAATCAGGATGCCGGTCTTCCCGTTTTCGACCGCGTCCGGAATCCCGCCGGCGTTCGTCCCGATGCTAGGCACCCCGTGGAACGCCGCCTCGACGTAGACGAGGCCGAACCCCTCCAGGTACGACGGCAGCGCAAAGACATCGCAGGCGCTGTAAAACTCGTCCGTGTCCGCCACTCGCCCGAGAAAAGTGGCGCGCCCGTTCAGGCACTCGGCCGCCTGCATCTCCAGTTTGGGGCGTTCCTCCCCCTTTCCCGCGATCGCCAGCTGGAAGTCCCGATCGGGGATTTGAATGCGGGAGGAAGCCGAGATTAGGTCGCCGATGCCCTTGTGGCGCTCCAGGCGGGCGAGGGTGCCGACGACAAAGGCGTCCGGACGCAGTCCTAGGCGGACCCGCGCCTCGTCGCGTGCGAACGTTCGGGCCGGTGGTCTCAGGCCACATGAGATCTGCGCCACTTTCGATTTCGGAATTCCGGCCTGGTAGAGCACTTCCGAAGTGGCGTGCGAGATGCTAACGACGGCGTCCGCCATCTTCGCCGCCAGGCGGGTCAGTTTGCGCTTCTTTTCGTTCTCGGCGTTCCACGCGGTGGGGTGGTTGACGGTGATGACGAGCCGCGCCCCCCCGCCCATTCCGAGCCGCGCCGCGATCGTGTCCTTGAGGGAGATGAAGTTGTCGCCGTAGTGGAGGTTGACGACGTCAGGATCGGCAGTCCGGATGAAGCGCGCGAGTTCACGCACGTCGGTCCAGTGATGATCCCGGTCCGCCCCGAGGAGTGCTTTGCTGCCCTCCGCCTCGACGCCCTGTGCGCGGCACCACGCGATCAGGTCAGGTGTCTTAGCATCCTCCGGGAAGACGCAGCGATTCACCCACCGCTCACTGCGCCCGTTTGACCCGGAAGCGCCGAACTCCCGCGCCAGGCCACAGACGACGCGCTCCATGCCGCCGATGTTGGTCGCGGTCGTCAGGAACAACACGCTCTTCTTGGTGGACGTCGCGGCGGGGGCAGGCATGGCGAGAGGTGGAAACGGATTGAAAAGCGAGTAACCTGGCGAGCCGATCGATCCTTCGATTATAACATAGGTGACGCTGTAACCCGGTATCCGGTTCACTTCGCGCAAGTGGCCATCCCGGGGCGATAGGCGGGCAACCCGTACCCTCACCGCTCGCGCCCGCGCCGGGCGCTATAATAAGGCGTGACCAACGGAATCTGCGCTGTCGACGTTCTGGTGATCGGCGGAGGACACGCGGGCTGCGAAGCGGCGCTTGCCGCGGCGCGACTCGGCTGTGAGACGTTGCTCGTGACCGGGCGACTGGACCGCATCGGCTGGCTGCCCTGCAACTGTTCCATAGGCGGCCCCGCGAAGGGGCATTTGGTGCGCGAAATCGATGCGCTCGGCGGCGCGATGGCATTGGTCGCCGACGCCACCCTGACCCACCTCCGAATGCTCAACACGGGCAAGGGACCGGCGGTCCGCGCCCTGCGGGCGCAGGTGGACGTGGACGCGTACCCGGCCGCCATGCGCGCCCTGCTCGAGAGCACGCCCGGCCTGACGCTCCGCGAGGCGATGGTCGAGGAGTTGCTCGCCGACGACTCCGGCGAACCTCACGTCGCGGGCGTCCGCCTGACGTCGGGCGAGGAGATCCGCGCCCGCGCCGTGGTGGTGACCACCGGCACCTTCCTGCGCGGACTCTGCCACATGGGCGAGGAGCGGTGGGAGGCGGGTCGCGGCGTTCGCGGCACTCCCGCCGTCGAGACCGCGGCCTACGGACTGTCGGCAAGCCTCGCCCGACTCGGCTTCCCGCTCGGGCGACTCAAGACCGGCACCACGCCGCGCATCGCGAAAGACTCGGTGGACCTCACGCGCACGGAGGAGCAGCCGAGCGACGCGGACGCCCCCCCCTTCTCGTTCCGCACCCCGCCGCGCCGCCACGACGGCCTGATGCCCTCCTGGCTGACGCACACGAACACTGCGACCCACGACGTCATCCGGCGGAACCTCCACCGCTCCGCGATGTACGGCGGGCACATCGAGGGCGTCGGCCCGCGCTACTGCCCCTCCATCGAGGACAAGGTCGTGCGCTTCGCCGAAAAGGAGAGACACCAGGTCTTTCTGGAACAAGAGGGGTGGGAGACGGACCAGCTGTACGTCCAGGGCATGAGCACGTCGCTCCCCGCCGAGGTGCAGCTGCAGTTCCTGCACACACTCCCAGGCCTTGAAAAATGCGTCATGGTAAAGCCCGGGTACGCGGTCGAGTACGACTTCGTACCGCCCACCGAGCTGACCCCCGCCCTGATGACGAAGCGCGTCGCGGGGCTCTTCCTGGCCGGTCAGATAAACGGGACGAGCGGGTACGAGGAGGCGGCGGCCCAGGGGCTGATGGCCGGGGCGAACGCCGCCCTGCACGCCCGGGGGCGCGCGGCGTTCACGCTGTCCCGGAGCGACGCCTACGTCGGCGTGCTCGTCGACGACCTGGTCACCAAGGGGGTCAACGACCCCTACCGCCTGCTGACCAGCCGCGCGGAGTTCCGGCTCACCCTGCGCCAGGACAACGCCGACCTGCGCCTGACCGAGATCGGGCGGGCCGTCGGCCTCGTTACCGACGAGCACTACGCGGTCTTCCGTGCGCGCAAAACGCGCCTCGAGGATGTCCTGGCGCTGCTGGGGCGCGAGACCGTAGGCGGCGCGGACGTCTCACGCCTCGCTGCCGTCGGCCTCGCCCCCGTGAACGAGCGTGTGAGCCTCTACGACCTGCTGCGCCGCCCGGAATCCTCGTGGCCGCAGGTGGCGGCCCTCGCCGGTCTGGATGTAGCACAATACGCGGACGCCCTGGAGCAGGCCGCCACCCTCGCGCGCTACGAGGGGTACATCTCCCGCGAGGCCGCCCAGGTCGAGGAGACGCGCCGCCGGGACCATGTCGCCATCCCGAGCGCGATCGACTTCGCCGCCGTGCCGTCGCTCTCCTCGGAGGCCCGGGAGAAGCTCTCGCGCCTGCGCCCGGTTTCCCTCGGGCAGGCGGCGCGCGTCCCCGGCATCAGCCCCGCCGACGTCTCCGCACTCTCCATCCACCTCTTCGCGACGGCCCGGAGGCGGCAGTAGCGCGCGTGTCACTCGCGGCGGCCCACGCGCGTTCTAACCACGGGGGCCGGAACGACATGACACACGCACGCGGTTGGGAAGCGCGCCGGTCCCGCGCGAAAGGAACCGGAATGCGTAAGACGAAAACAACCACGGCGGCAGTGGTCGCGGCTGCGGCGCTCGGGGGATTCCTACTCGGTCAGGCCGCGCCCGCATCGGCCCAACTCGGCGACCTCCTGAAGGGCGGAGCCATCGCGCTGCTGGTGAACCAGTTCGGCGGGCAGATCGACCGGTTTGTGAACCAGGTGACCGGCAACAAGCCCGACGGCGTGCAGGAGTCGACGCGCGTGGTCCCCATCGTCACGATCGGGCGTGGGGCGTACGTCGGCGCGGTCCAGGTGTCCGGGCCGAAGGCCCAGGTGGACCGCGTAAAGGCGGTAGCGCAGGTGGAGGCGCAGAC
>DATLHN010000408.1:0-3213 GCA_035539875.1 Armatimonadaceae bacterium | reverse complement strand
TTCCGGCGCGAAGGTGAAGAGGACGCCGCCGCCGCCCGGGGACGTAGTCAGGGACGCCCCGCCGCCGCTCGCCTCGGCGCGGGCGTCGTGCGGAAGCAGCGCGGCGAGCGCGAGCAGCGCGGCGACGCAGAGACGGCTATATATATAAGGAAGGGAGGCGGGGCCGACGCTTCGGCCCGGGGTCGGTCGGAACATGATGAATCGATTTCCTTTTCGCGTTTTTGCCCGCTCACGCCCTTCGTTGCAATAATAGTGCCTGCCCGGTATATCTGCCATTTTAGCTCCACGCCCTTTGTCAATTTGAATTGACAAAGGGCGTTTCGAGGCCCCCTCCCCGTTCGGCCCGCCGCGCGCGGACGGCGGGAAACGGCGCGGGAAGGCGCGGAAAAGGCGGCGGAGAGTACCTATCGCATACGGCGTACGCCGCGTTTCGTACGGCGCGCGGTGTATTTTCGCCATACGATTCTGTTGCGCAACCACCGCGCGACATATTCGCGAGTGGGAGTGACGCAATCTACTTATACACGCGCGAATATTTTGTAACTTTTTTCGAAGAAGGGGGTTACAATCGGGCAAAATGCGGTTACAATCTCCGGTGACGACGCGCGGGGAAGCGCGGTCGAATCACCCGTCACGCCGGCGAAGGCGGTACGGACGAGCGAGAATCACGGGGCGACATGGCAGGGACCACGAGCAGCAACAGCAAGAACGGGAGCGGCGGCGGCGGCGCGGGCGGCGGCGCGAGCAGCAACGGGCGGCGCGCGCGCATCCCGACCGACAAGTTCACGGTCACGCAGGCGGCGGGCGTGCTCGGCATCTCCCCGGAGACGCTGCGGCGCATGGACCGGCGCGGCGACGCCAGCCCGTCCCAGCGCCAGGGCAACCGGCGCATCTACACGCACGACGACATCAACCGCCTGCGCGAGATGATCTCCGGGCGCAAGCGCAAGGCGACCACCACCATCGCGCTCGTGAACCAGAAGGGCGGGGTCGGCAAAACGACGATCACGATCAACCTGGGGGGCGCGCTCGCCACCCAGGGCTACCGGGTCCTGATCGTGGACTTCGACCCGCAGGCCAACTGCTCGTTCGGCCTCGACGTGCTCTGGAACGACGTCGAGGCGAGCATCGCCGACGTCCTGGGCTACGAGATCTCCGGGCCGACCCGCCAGCTGGCCGAGGTGATCCGGACGGTCTCCTACCACCCGAACCTCGTGCTCGCGCCCTCGCACCTGAACCTGGCCGCCGCCGAGATGATGCTCCACAACGCGATGGGCCGCGAGATGAAGCTGGACAAGGCCCTCGACACGGTGCGCCAGGACTACGATTTTATCCTGATAGACTCCCCCCCGTCGCTCGGCCTGCTCTCGATCAACGCCATGGTGGCGTCCGACGCCGTGCTGATCCCCATCGACGGGGCGTTCTCGCTGGAGGGGGTGCGCCAGCTGCTCAACACGCGCAAGGGGTGCGCCGAGCTGTCGCGCCACCCGATACACGTTCTGGGCGGCGTGCTGAACCGACAGCGGCTGACCACCGCGAACTCGACCGTCATCCTGGAGATGGCGTCCTCGATCTTCGGGAGGCGCATGTTCCGCACGGTCATCCCGGAGCGGACCGCGGTGGACGGCTCCACCGCCGCGCGCCTGCCGGTCGTCTTTTCGGGCCTGCCGGAGGCCGAGCCGTACTACGCCCTGTCGGAGGAGGTGGTGAAGAGTGTCGCCGAAATCGTCGGTTCGTGAGAAGGTGAAGGACGCCGCAGCGGCGTCGGCGGCGGCGGCAGCGGACACCGCCGAGGGCGCGAAGGGGGGCGGCACTACGGCCGGGGCCGCGGGCAAGCCCGCGCGCGGCTCGCGCCAGCGCAGCGGCCTGTTCGAGACGGTCGCCGCGGCGGCCGACCTCCTGGAAGAGGGCGACCGGGCGCACGCGGGAATCCCGAGCGACGCGCGCGACCTGCTCCTGACCGAGATCGAGCCGGACCCGATGCAGCCGCGCCGCCACTTCGACGCGGGCGACCTGCGCGCGCTGGCCGACGACATCGCCCGGCGCGGCGTCCTCCAGCCGATCCTCGTGCGCCCCGTCCCGCCCGGCGACGGCGTCGTGCGCGAGACGAACGGGAGCGCGGGCGCGGGCGGCGGCAACGGCACGGTGTATTCGGACAGCCGGGGGGTCCACTACCGGATCGTCGCCGGGGAGCGGCGCTGGCGGGCGTCCCAGATGGCGGGCAAGGTCCGCATCCCCGCGCGGGTCAAGGACCTGACCGACGACGAGGTGCGCGCCGCGCAGCTCGCGGAGAACGTCCTGCGGGCGGGCCTGACCGACATCGAGAAGGGCCGCGCGCTGCGCGAATTGTACGAGATCCGCAAGCGGGCGGACTACCGGACCACCTGGGAGGACATCGCCTCCGAGGTCGGCCTGGGCCGCGCGCGCATCCACGACCTGTTCCACCTGGCGGACCTGCCGGAGGCGGTCGGTGCGCTGATCGCCGCCGGTCGCCTGTCCGGAAGCCACGGGGTCGCGCTCCAGCGGGCGCGCGGCATCCTGGGCGATCCGGACCTGGTGACGCTGGCCGAGCAGGCGGCGCGACCGGCGGGCCGCTCCACGGGGGCGTACCCGATGTCGGTGGCGCGCCTGCGGACGGTGCTGACCGAGATGCAGGAGCGGGCGCACGCGGGCATCTCCGCGATCCTCGACACGGTCGAGATGCCGCCCGCGGCGGCGAACGGCCTGGACGGCGGCGTTCCTTCTTCCTCTATTAACAACGGCGACGACCGCCCGGTCTCGACGCGGCGCACCGGCGGCAGCGTCCGCCGCGCTTCCGGCGGCGATTCTGGGCTGCGGCCCTTCGTGCGGCGGACGCTGGAGGCGCTGGAGACGGGTTCGCTTTCCGGCGACGAGCGCGCGCTGCTCCTGGCGGCGCTGACGGGCGGCGACGGCGGCGACCCGCCGGGCGGCAACAGTACCAGCAGCAGCAGCAGCGGCGGCGGCGGAGGCCGCGACCCGAGATGAGGGCGCGAAGCGCACATACCGAACGCAGGGGCACTTGTAAAAGTGCCCCTGCGCTGTTTTTCGGGGTGCGGAATCTGTCACGCCGCCCCGGCGCACTGTCGGGGGACGTCGCGGCGGCATCCCCCGCCGTCGCGCCGGTCCCGTGCGACAGTTACAAAGGCGTGCGCGGCGCGCGGGAAGTCGCCCTTCGCGCCTCCCCCACCGATC
>DATLHN010000407.1:0-3458 GCA_035539875.1 Armatimonadaceae bacterium | reverse complement strand
GGTAATTGACCGTGATGTAGTGGCCGTAGACCTTGGCGACGCCGTAGGGCGAGCGCGGGTAAAATGGCGTCTCCTCGCTCTGCGGCACCTCGCGCACCTTCCCGTACATCTCGGAGGACGAAGCCTGGTAGAACCGGGCGGTCGGGGCGGCGCTGCGGAGCGCTTCCAGGATGCGGGTGACGCCCATCGCGGTGAACTCGCCGGTAAGCACCGGCTGCTGCCACGAGGTGGGGACGAACGACTGCGCGGCGAGGTTGTACACCTCGGACGGGTTGGCGATGCGCAGGGCGTCCATCAGCGAGGACTGGTCCAGGAGGTCGGCTTGGAGCAGTTCGACGCGCCCTTTCAGGTGGGCGATGCGCTCGAAGTTCTCCGTGCTGGAGCGGCGCACGACGCCGAAGACCTTGTAACCCTTGGAGAGCAGCAGTTCGGCCAGATACGAGCCGTCCTGTCCGGTGATTCCGGTAATGAGCGCCGTTTTGTCAGACGAGGCGTTTTCAGGCAAGTCGAGACTCCTAATTCAGATGGATTCCGCGAAGCGGGCTTCGTTCCGCTTGAAGACGATGTAACCGACGACGAAGAAGAACAGAGCCTGGGCCGCCGCGATGCCCACGTACGGCAGGAGCGGGGCGATCTCCCCGGTCTGCGGGAAGGTGGCGCGGCGGGCCGTCTCGGTGAGGGTGGCGATCGGGTTGAGCAGGTAGAGGCGCTGCCACTGCGGCGGCACCATCTCCAGCGGGTACATGTTCGGCACCAGGTACACCCAGAGGCCGAGCAGGAGGGTCACGATGTAGCGGACGTCCCGCAGGAACAGGTTGGCGCAGGCCGTCAGCATCCCCAGGCCGAAGGTGAAGAGGAGCTGGATGGCGACGAGCGGCACGATCAGAAGCGCCCCCACGGACGGTACTACCCGGAAGAGGATGAGGATGGGTATCAGCCCCACGAGCCCGAAGGCAAAATCCACGGTCTTACTCAGGACGCCCGAGATGGGGAACACCTCCCGCGGGAAGTAGACCTTGGTGATCAGGTTGATGTGCATCACCAGACTCTCGGTCGCCTGGAGCATGCCGCTGTGGAAGAGGTTCCAGAAGAGCAGGCCGAAGTAGGCGTATACCGGGAAGGGGATGTTGCCGCTGCGCTGCTGGAGAAAGATGCCGAATACCAGCCAGTAGATCACGGCCAGGACGAGGGGACTGGTGATGGCCCAGGCGTAGCCGAGGATCGATTGCTTGTAGCGCGACTTGACGTCGCGCAGGACGAGGTTCTCGACCAACTCCCGGTGGCTGGTAACGGCGGCAAAGACGGAAGACGACACGGCGGACGCTTGATTCCCTTTCGGCGGCAAAGCGCCGGTTTCGCACGCCCCATCGCGATCGAACCCCGGTGTGCGCTGCCTCGCGCCGCCGGGCCAACGCATTATACACCACGCCGGGCGGAGCGAAACCCCGCCCACTGCCTGCGCGGCGCGGTTCAGTGGGTGCCGTAGAGGCGGTCGCCGAAGTCACCGAGGCCGGGGAGGATGTACTTCGCCGCGTTCAGCTCCCGGTCGAGCGCGCCGCCGAAGATGCGCACGTCGGGGTGGTGCCGGTTGACCAGGGCGACGCCCTCCGGCGCGGCGACCACGCAGACGAGGCGAATGTCGCTTCCGCCCGCCGCCTTCACGGCGTCGAGCGCCTGGCAGGCGGAGCCGCCGGTCGCGAGCATCGGGTCCACGACCAGGACGACGCGCCCCTGCATCTTGGGGAGCTTCTGGTAATACGGCGAGGCGACGGCTGTGGTCTCGTCGCGCGCGAGGCCGATGTAGCCTACGGAGACGTCCGGGAACAGGTCCACGATGGCCGGGAGCATCCCGAGGCCGGCGCGCAGGATCGGGACCACGACCAGCCCCCGCGCCAGCACGTCGCCCCCCGTCGTCTCCAGGGGCGTCTCGACGTCCTGGCCCCGCGTGGAAAGGTCGCGGGTCGCTTCCAGGGACAGCACGGTGGTGAGGTGGTTGGCGAGCGTGCGGAACTGCGCGGGCTTCGTGGCCGTGTCGCGCAGGTGGGTGACGAGGTGGCGCGCGAGCGGGTGCGCGGCGATCTCGATGCGGACGGCGGCGGGGTCGTCGGCAGCGGCGGAAGTGGGCAGGTCGTCGGTGGCGGAAGGCACGGAAGCGGTCTCCTGGAAGCCAGAGCAGCGGCGGGATCAGCAGTCGAAATCGGCGGAAAGACGGACGACGGCGCGCGTCTTTTCGGACACGCGGGTCTCCTCGGACTGAGCCAGTCCGACGACCCAGAGAATGGCATCGTCCGACGCGCGCGTCACAAGCGCCGCCACGGCGCGGGTGGGGATCTCCCAGCCCGCGTCCGCCATCACGTCCCGCACGAGGCGCGTCCTGCCGCCCATTCCGAGCGGCGCGATGCGGTCGCCGACACGCGGCGCGCGCACCACCAGCACCGGATCGGTTGCCATTGTACCACGGCCGTCCGGGCGCTCGGCCGCGGCGTCCCGGTCCAGGTACGCCTCGAGTGCCCGTGGGGGCAACGGCGGGACCGGGCCGGGCCAGTCTTCGGCGCGCACGCGCAGGCGCGCGAAAGTTACCCGGGCGACGCCGGAAAGGGACAGCGACGCGGCGGCCAGGGAGACGGCGGCGGGCGCGGGCGAACGCTCCAGAGCAAGCAGTCCCGCCCACGCGCGGGCGTGGACGCCGCCGGGCAGGTCGAGCGCCCCGGAGCCGGACAGGGCCGACTCTTCGAGGCGTGCCACGAAGGCGGCCGTTGCCGCCTCCTCGCGGCGCGCGCCGTCCGATTCCGACGGGCCGTAGGCGGCGAGCAGGGCGCGCAGGAGGACGCGTCGGCGCAGCGCGGAGTGCGCGGCGGCGACGATCCCGGCGTCCAGGCGGACCGAGATGCCCGGCCAGCAACGCTTCGCCGCTTGCTGCCAGAGGTCGTCGCTCAGTCGGCCGAGGAGGTCGGCGTCCGCTGATGCGTGCTCGGAGAGCCGCACCAGCGCGTCCGTGAGGCGCGGGTTGAAGTCGCGGGCGAGTTCCGGAAGGCGGCGGCGCAGGCGCGCGCGGGCGTACCGGTCCTTCTCGTTGGAAGGGTCGCGGCGCGGCGTCACGCCCCTGTCCCGGCAGTAGGCTTCGACGTCGGCGCGGCGCAGGGCGAGGAGCGGCCGGGCGATCCGGAGGTCCGGTGTCAGGTCGCGGACGGGTGGCATGGCGGCGAGACCGTCCACGCTCGCGCCGCGCAGCACGCGAAGGAGCACCGTCTCCGCCTGGTCGTCGGCCGTGTGCGCGGTGACGATGACGTCCGCGCCCGCCTCCCGGGCGGCTTCGCCGAGGAACTCGTAGCGGTCCGTCCGGGCCGCCGCGTTCGGGGAACGCCCCCGGGCGCGCACGGAGCCGAGGCCGATCGCGCACGGGACGGCCAGCCGGGCGCACAGCGCGGCGGCAAAGGCGGCGTCCTCGTCGGCGTCCT
>DATLHN010000406.1:0-2751 GCA_035539875.1 Armatimonadaceae bacterium | reverse complement strand
TCTCCGGGGCCGCGGCGCGCTCTTCGGGGTCGGGAACGGCGGCGGCGGCCCGCTCCACGTAGTCTACGTCATCGACGTCTCCCTCAGCATGGAGGACCGGAACAAGATCGGGGCGGCACAGGCCGCGCTCCAGGGCGCGCTCGCGCAGCTCACGCCCGGGGACTCGTTCAACATCGTCCCGTTCGACGGCGAGGCGCACCCCCTCTGGGACGGCATGCGCCCCGCGACCCCGGAGAACGTCGCCGAGGCGACGGCGTTCGTGGCGGGGCTGAAGTTGGGCGAGGGAACGAACCTCGGCGCGGGCCTCCGGTTCGCCCTAGCCGCCGAGCCGCTGAACCAGGTCTATGTCCTCTCCGACGGCCACCCCACGGTCGGCATCACGGACGACCGCAAGCTGTGGGAGTCCGCGCGCCGTTGGAACGCGCGCGGCGCGAAGATCACCGCCATCGGCATCGGCTTCGGGCAGGCGTTCGAGGGCACGAAGCTCCTGGAGCGCATCGCGAAGGAGAACAGTGGCGCGTTCTCCTTCATCGACCTACGCCGAAAGCCGCGATAGCCGAATCGGGCACCCGCGCCGCCCTCTCCGGCGACGCGGGCCGTGTTGTTATCCGTCCGTCATCCTACAGGACGCGCAGGTGGAAGCCGCCGTCCACGTTGAAGACCTCGCCGGTCGAGAACGGGAAGTCGCCGCGCGCGATGGCGGAGACGGCCCGCCCGACGTCCTCGGGAAGCCCCCAGCGGCGGATGGGCCACGCGCCCTCCGCGATCATTTTGTCGTACTTCTCCTTGACGGGTCCCGTCATGTCGGTCGCGATGACGCCGGGGCGGATCTCGTAGACGTTGATCCCGTACTCGGCGAGGCGCGCGGCCCAGAGCGCAGTCATCATTCCAAGGCCGGCCTTCGAGATGCAGTAGTCGCCGCGATTCACCGACGCCGTGTACGCCGAGACCGACGTAATGGTGACGATGGCGGGGCGTCGCCCGTTCGGCTCCCGCTCCGCCTGCGCGATCATCGCCTTGGCGACGCTCTGCGTCAGGAAGTACGGTCCCTTCAGGTTGATGTTGACGAGCCGGTCGAACGACTCCTCGCCCGCGTCCAGGATGTCCGCGCGGACGTTCGGCGCTACCCCGGCGTTGTTCACCAGCAGATCGATGCGCCCGTAGGTCGAGAGCGCGGTCTCGACCAGCCGCTCCCGGTCGGCGGCGACGCCGATGTCCCCCTGGCAGGTCACGCCGTCGCCCCCGGCTTCGCGCACCAGCGTCAGGCACTCGTCCGCCGCCGCCGCGTTCCCGGCGTAGTTCACGACCACGGCGTAGCCCAGTTTCCCGAGTTCCACCGCGATGCCCCGCCCGATCCCCCGGCTCGCCCCCGTCACCAGCGCGACGGGACGCGCGTCTGTCTCGCTCATTTGCTCACCCCGTCGGCGGGCGAGGCGATCTCCTCCTCGGTCGGGCCGTCCTGCCAAGTGCGCGCCTCGGCGGGCAGCGAGTCCTCGGGATAGGCCGTCGTGTCCTTCGCGGGGGCGTGCGGACCGCTCTCCAGTGCGACGAGCGCCTTGCGCAGCGCCTCCACGAAGAAGTACTCGCCGAACAGCACCGCCTCGTGGACGCCGAGGTTCTTGTGGATGTGGTACACCCCGCCGTTCAGGATGCCCTCGAAGCCGGGCGTCTTCTCGCCAAGATACTCGTTCGTGAGCGACGCCAGCGAGGTCAGCGCGAAGTCTCGGTAGGCGCGCGCCTTCGTCCGGTCGATGGTGGCGTCGGCGAGGTCCAGCAGGCCGGACGCCGCGATGGCCGCCGCGGACGTGTCCACCTGCGACTTCGCCAGCGGGCCGCTCTCCGGCGCGTCGTAATCCCAGGGGGTCACGCCGCTCGCGGGGGTGTTCTCCAGGTAGTAGTCCGCGTTCGCCTGCGCCGCTTCCAGGTACTCGGCGCGCCCCGTCTGCCCGAACGAGCGGGTGAAGCCGTAGAGCGACCAGGCGAGGCCGCGCGACCAGCAGGAGTCGCCGCGGTAGCCCTGGTGCGTGGACTGGCGCAGGCACTCGCCCGTCTCCAGGTCGAACAGGGCCTCGTGGGACGTCGAGCCGTCGCCGCGCACCAGACACCGGCGCGACGTGAGGCAGTGCCGGTGCGCGATCTCCAGCAGGTGCGGGTCGCCCGTCTCCAGACCGGCGCGGAAGATCGTGCCGACGTTCATCATGATGTCGATGAAGAGCGACGCGGGCTCCACGAACGAGCGCAGGTACTGCCCCTTCTCCATGAAGCGCATCGCCATCGTCTTGCCCGCCTGATTGAGCAGGGCGTCGATATGGTCGGTCGGCCCGCCGAGGTCGCGCCAGCGCAGGTGCGTCGAGAAGAAGAGGAATCCGAGGTCGTGAACGGCCCGGTCGTACTGGCGCGACTCCAGCGGCGTCGCGTACTGCACGGCTTTCTCCAGCCAGAATCCGTCGCCGGTCGACTCGGCGAAGACGAACATCATGCCGGGATAGAAGCCGTCGCACCAGTGGGTCCAGCGCTTGACGTCCTCGCCGAACTTCCCCTTCACGGTGTACATGGGGTAGTAGTCGGCGGGGTACGTCGCGAGCAGGGCGCGCACCTGCGCCTGCGCGAAGTCGAAGCCGTGCTGGAGGGTCTGCCGGGTCTTCTCCCGGTCGAGCGTCGTGAACGTAGGCATAGAGTCTCTCTCAGGCGTCCGCGCGCCGCAGCGCGAGGCGCATCCGTTCGTGGTTGCGGGCGTGCTCGGCGACGACG
>DATLHN010000405.1:0-3706 GCA_035539875.1 Armatimonadaceae bacterium | reverse complement strand
AAACGGGAGCGGACAGCGGCAGAGTATGAGCCATATCGCGCGTATCGGGCGGAACTCTCTTAGGGTGCGGACGGGGATAGGGGCTCTCTACGCCGTCCTGATCCTCGGGGCGGTGACGACCCTCTACCCCTTCCTGCTCATGGTCTCAACCGCGACCAAGAGCCAGGTCGATTTCAACGACTACTCGCCCGACACGCTGATCCCGCGCTACCTGCGCGACGAACGCCCGCTCTTCACCAAGTACGCCGAGGACCGCTACGCCAACAACCTCGACGACGTCAGCGCGGCCTACAACGCGACCATCGACAAGCCGCAGAGCGTCCTGCCGCCCGGGAATGCGGACGACCCGCAGGTACGGGAGCTTGCCGACTCGTGGGCGGCGTTCCAGAAGACGCTGCCGCTGGACTACAAGAAGGCGGGCTTCGGCGAACACGACTCCGCGCCCTCGGCGCTGCTGCTGCGCTACCGAGAACACCTGAGGGCGAAGTTCGGCGACGACATCGCCGCGCTGAACAAGGCGTGGACCGAGGAGAACGTCTCGTTCGACACCGTCGTACCGCCGTTCGAGCGCACGTCCCTGCGGGAGTGGACGCCCGAACTGGAAAAGCCGAAGGTCGCCGACTGGACGGCGTTCAAGAAGGCGCTGCCGGACCACTACCTGGTGACGACCGGCGCGGACCCGATCTATCGCAGCTTCCTGCGCCAGGACGTTTACGAGGACGACCTCGACGCGCTGAACAAGGCGTGGAGCGCTTCGTACAAGGACTGGAACGAGGTCACACTTCCGGCCCGCCTGCCCGCCGACGGCACCGCCGCAGCGCGGCGCGCGGACTGGGAGCGGTTCCTTCGCACCAAGTTCCCGCTGCGCATGCTAGGCGTAGACGAGGCGGCTGCACTCCCGGCGTGGCGCGCCTTCCTCGCGAAGCGCGGGCGGGCGGGAGCGGCAACGGCGACCCTGCCCGAGGGGGTGCCGACGTCCGGCCAGGCGAAGACCGACTGGATGGACTTCGTCTCTACCACGCTCCCCATCGCTTCCGTGGCGGCGAACTCGCCGGAGAATCTGTGGCGCGCGGAACTGGCGAAGCAGGGGAAGGTAGATGTTGAGGCGATCCAGCCGCCGCAGGCGGTGGTCGACTGGAGGTACGTCCAGGCGAACGCGGGGGCGCTGCGCTCCGACTTCGCGACCCGCAACTTCCGCGCGGTCTTCGGTTACGTCTTCCTGCACGGGCGCGCGGTGGCGAACACGGTCATCTTCTGCCTGCTCGCCATCCTCTCCGCCGTGATCGTCAATCCGCTCTGCGCCTACGCGCTTTCGCGGTATCCGCTACCCTACGCCTACAAGGTGCTGCTCTTCGTGCTGGCGACCATGGCGTTCCCGGCGGAGGTGGCGATGATCCCGAACTTCCTGCTCTTGCGGGACCTGGGTCTGCTGAACACGTTCTGGGCGCTGGTGCTGCCGGGTCTGGCGAACGGGTTCAGCGTCTTCCTGCTCAAGGGGTTCTTCGACTCGCTGCCCAAGGAGCTTTACGAGGCGGGGATCATCGACGGGGCGACAGAGATCAGCATGTTCCGGCGCATCACGATCCCGCTCTCGATGCCGATCTTCTCGGTCATCGCGCTGAACGCGTTCACGGCGAGCTACGGGGCGTTCCTGTTCGCGATGGTGGTCTGCCAGGACCCGAAGATGTGGACGCTGATGGTCTGGCTCTACGACCTTCAGTCGGCCGCGCCGCAGTACGTCATCATGGCCGCGCTGACGCTGGCCGCGCTGCCGACGCTGATCGTTTTCATGTTCGCGCAAAAGGTCATCATGCGCGGCATCATCCTGCCCTCGTTCAAGTAGGTACGCGAACGAAAAGGGCCGCCGGGGAGACTCCCCGGCGGCCCTTTTCGTTTCCGTCAGGACTCGGTGATCGTGACCGACTTCAGGACGTCGCCGTTGGCGAGCTTGAGGTTCACGTCCTGGCCGGAGGTGATCTGGCCGAAGACCGTGTGCTTGCCGTCGAGGTGGGGCTGCGGGGCGTGCGTCAGGAAGAACTGGCTGCCGTTCGTGTTCGGACCGGCGTTCGCCATTGAGAGGGTGCCCGTCCCGTGCTTGTGGGGGTTGCCCACGGTCTCGTCGCGGAAGCGGTAGCCGGGGCCGCCCATGCCGGTGCCGGTGGGGTCGCCGCCCTGGGTCATGAACCCGGAGATGACGCGGTGGAACTTCGTGTCGTTGTAGAACCCCTCGCGCGCCAAGAAGACGAAGTTGTTGACCGTCTGCGGCGCTTCGACCGGGAACAGGTCGACTACGATGTCCCCCTTGCTCGTCGAGAGCGTCGCGCTGTACTTCTTCGCGAGGTCGATGGTCAGGGGAGGGGCGGCGTCGTATTGTTTGGAAGGCATGTCGTGTATTTTCCTTTCGGGAACGTCCCCGAAACGTGTGTTCAGGGACGCTTGCGGGCGAGCGTAAGACCGTCCCCGATGGGGATCTGGCTCAGGGTCACGCGCTCGTCGCGGTAGAGTTTGGCGTTCAGCTCCCGGATGCGCAGGGTGGACTCGTCCTCGATGGCGGGGTCGGCCACCTTCCCGCTCCAGAGCGTGTTGTCGATGCCGATCAGGCCGCCGGGGCGCACCAGGACGAGCGCGGACTCGTAGTAGGCGTCGTAGTTGGGCTTGTCGGCGTCTATGAAGGCGAAGTCGAAGGTGTCGGCCTCGCCCGCGTCCACCATCTTCCGGAGGGTTTCCGTGGCGGGGCCGAGGCGCAGGTCGATCTTGTGGGCGACCCCCGCCTCCTGCCAGTAGCGCCGCGCGACGCCGGTGAACTCCTCGCTGACGTCGCAGGCGACGATCCGACCGTCGTCCGGGAGGGCCAGCGCGACCGACGTGGAGGAGTAGCCGGTGAAGACTCCGACCTCGAGGACGCGCTTCGCGCCGATCAGCTCGACGAGCAGGCGCATGAACTGTCCCTGCTCCGGGCTGATCTGCATGCCGCCATTGGGCATCGCCGCCGTCTCCTCGCGCAGGCGGCTCAGGACCTCGGGTTCGCGGACGGAGTTGCGGAGCAGGTAATCGTGCAACTCGTCCGAGAGCGTGAACGTCTTTGTGGACATGGGGAAAGGTTCGCGCCGGGGGAGGCGATGACCTTCCCCGGCGCGGGCGCGAGTGGGGCGCGGATTTACGGCGCGGCCGGGAGGGTGACCTTCCAGACGGCGCCGCCTTCGCGGTCTGTTACCAGGAGCGTTCGCGCGTCGAGGAAGGAGGCGTCGCGGGCCCTGCCCATACCCTCGGCGAGGACGGTGACCGTCTTGCCGTCGGCGGAGAGCCGCGAAAGACGACCGGTGCCCTCCTCGGTGACGTAGAGCGCGCCGTCCGGTCCGAAGACGAGGCCGCTCGGACTGGACAGGCCGGTGGCGAACGGAACGAAGGCGGCGTCCGCCCCGGGCTTGCGGACGAGGACGGCGTTGCTGAGCTCGTCGGTGACGTACGCCGCGCCGTCCTTGCCCACGGCCAGGTCGCGCCAGCCGTACTTCGCGCCGCCGGTCGGGCTGGCGAAGGGCTTCTCCGTGCGCGGCCCGCCGCCCGCCGGGAAGCGGTGGACGACCGACTCCCGATGCGAGAGGGCGAGCAGACTACCGTCCGCGGTCGGCGCGAGCCCGAGCGGGTCAACGACCTCGCGCTTCAGGCGCGTCACCTTGGCCATCCGGGTCGGCTCGCCCTCGTAGGC
>DATLHN010000404.1:0-8955 GCA_035539875.1 Armatimonadaceae bacterium | reverse complement strand
CCGCACCCCCGGCCGCCCCTCCCGCGGGCACTAACGGGGCGAGCGCTGAAAAGAAGGTGACCGTCGCCGCGGCGACGGCGAAGGTCAAGACCACCGAGGCCGCCTACAAGAAGAAGCCGAAGGATGCCGTCGCGAAGAAGGCCTACGCCGCCGCGCTCGCGGACCTGGGCCACGCCACCATGCTGGACCAGAGCATCCCTCCCGCGAAGCGATACCCGACGGCGCTCACCCACGCCCGTAAGGCGCTCTCCCTTGACCCGGCCAACAAGCAGGCCAAGGAAGACAAGAAGCTGATCGAGGACGCCTACAAGCAGATGGGCCGCCCGGTCCCCGGCGCGAAGTAGAGTTTATTACGCGAAACGAACCCTGCCCCGGCCTGGTGCACCAGGCCGGGGCAGGGTTCTTTTATGCCTACCGCTCGGCTTCGACCACCCGCCGCAGTTCCGCCTTCAGCCCTTCGACGTTGCGCAATCGCCAGTAGATCCCCTGCTGCCGCGCCATCCAGCGGTAGTCGCAGAGCATGCGGCGAAGCGTGGCGCAGTCGGGGTGGAAGCGCACCAGGATCGTGTTCACCTCGCGCTCCGTGTAGCGGCGCTCGGGCTCGAACGCCTCCACGAGGCGAGCGAGGACCACCTGCAGTTTGCGTTGATTGCGCGCGGGAATCTGCTTCAGTCGCCCCTCCTCGAAAAAGGTATCCTCCGTCCGCTTCTCGAACGAGCGCGGCGTAGCGGAAGAAGCCCACTCCCCGGCGCGAGCCGCAATCAGGTCGAAGCCTTCCGGCCAGCGCGTGGCGACGTCCGTACGTACGCCGGTCAGATCGGCTTCGGTCAGGACCGCTCCCGTCAGGTCCGCCCCGCAAAGGTCCGCCCCGCGCAGCGTCGCCCGCGTAAGGTCAGCCCCGGCCAGTTTCGCGCCCGCGAGGCGCGCCCCGCGCAGGTCGGCGTGAGCAAGGTCCTGTCCCGCCAGGTCTGCCCCGGTGAGTTTCGCCCCCCGGTAATCTCGCAGCATGGTTTCCCACCTCCGAGCTACCCTATCGCGCGGGAAGGCGCTCAAGCAAAAACAACCGGGCGGGTCGCGCGCATTCGCGCAACCCGCCCGGTACGCAAAACCAGGTACGGCGGTGCAGCCGCCCTAACCGTCGGTGCGGACCCATCGCCGCAGGATCAGTTCGGGCGTCGCGTTTATGACGAAGGTGTTGACGACCTCCCACCCCTCCTTGTCGAGGCGGTCGAGCGCGTCCTGGAGGTGCGCCCCGAGATTGTCGTGGAGTTTGGTCTCCCAGTGCGTGCGCTTCATGTGCAGGTGCAGGTGCTCCATGGCGCACTGCTCGTTCCCCATCGTGCTGCCGTTGTTGGCGGCAACACCGAACTGCACGGGTACGGACATCTTGTGTCTTTCCTTTCTTCGGCGAAAACGTCGAAAAACACACCTCGTCCCATCGGAATAGCGGATGCGTTGACGATGATTGCAGAGCGCGTCTCGGGCGACTTTTCAGACCCGAGAGAAGCAGGTATATTTACGCGACAAGGAACCTGCTTCCCTCCTCAACCATTGGACTCATGGAGACCGGAAAAGTTCACAGCGTCTGCGCGGGATTTTTCGGCGAATCAGCCAACACTTTGCGGCCAGACCACGTGGTCTGGCTCCGGGTCTCGGGCGAACTGTACCGCTGCTATGTCTTCCTGACCGAGCAGCCACGCCTTCGCGATCCGGTGGACGCCGTCCATGACGATGCCCTTCGCCGATAGTATGACGGGCAAACAAAGGTCCGCCTCATAGATACGCCGGGCGTGCAGCGCGACGGCGCGCGGCGAGGGGTTCGTGGTCTGGAACCACTGGGGGCAGTCTAACTCCCCTTCGACCTGGGTGAGCGGGACGCGCCGCACGGGAAGCGCGGACGAAATCCGCCACAGCCTTTCCACGTCGTAGATCAGCGTCTCCCCGTCCGGACCGGTGTCGTAGAAGGCCCGCCCGAATTCCTCCGCTGCCGTAGCCATAAGTACCCCTTGAAGCCACTGCGGCGGCCCGTCTTGTCGGGCCGCCGCATCTATCCGTATTCGGTCCTGCTCCCGCTTACTTCGCGGGCGGGTTCTTGCCCTCGCCGGGGACCGGCTCCGCGCCGAAGGTGTCCACCTCGCGCGCGAGCGCGGACAGGAACGCCTCCACCGGGAACGGGCCGAGGTCGCCCCGGCTCCGCTCGCGCACGGAGACGTTTCCGTTGTCGATGTCGCGGTCGCCGACCACGAGCATGTACGGTATCTTCGCGATCTGCGCCTCCGCGATCTTCCGGTTGGTCTTCTCGCTGCGCGAATCGACCGTCGCGCGGAATCCCTGCTTCAGCAGCCGCTGGCGGAACTCTTCGCACCAGGGGGTGTGCCGGTCCGCAATCGGCAACAGGCGCACCTGCTCCGGCGCTAGCCAGGCCGGGAACGCCCCGGCGTAGTGCTCGATCAGGAACGAGACCATGCGCTCCATGGTGGAGAGGTACCCCCGGTGGATCATGACCGGGCGGTGCGGCTTGCTGTCGTCGCCGATGTACTCCAGCTCGAACTGCTTCGGCAGGTGCCGGTCCACCTGGACGGTGGAGACGGTCTCCTCCTTGCCGAGGACGTTTTTCAGCTGGATGTCGATCTTCGGGCCATAGAACGCCGCCTCGCCGAGGCCCTCGTAGTAGGGCAGGTTCAGCTCGGCGAAGACCTCGCGCAGCTCGTTCTCCGCCTTCTCCCAGAGCGCCGGGTCGTTGACGTACTTCTCGGTGTCGTCCGGGTCGTGCAGCGAGAGGCGGTACCGGTACTCGCTGATGCCGAGGCGGCGGTACGACTCCTCGATCAGCAGGATGGAGGCCTTGACCTCCTCCTTGACCTGGTCCTCGCGGCAGAAGATGTGGGCGTCCGAAAGGGTCATTGCGCGGACGCGCGACAGCCCCGAAAGCTCGCCCGACTTCTCGTAGCGGTACATCTTGCCCAGTTCCGCGTAGCGGATGGGCAGGTCGCGGTACGAGTGCATGTCGTTCTTGTAGATCTGGATGTGGTGCGGGCAGTTCATGGGCCGTAGCACGAACTCCTCGTCGTCGATCTTCATGACGGGGAACATGCCGTCCTTGTAGTGCTCCCAGTGGCCGGACTGCTTGTACAGGTCGGGGCGCGCCAGGTCGGGGGTGTAGACGTGCTCGTACCCCTTGAGGCGCTCCTGGTCCTGGATGTAGCGCTCCAGGGTCATGCGAACCGCCGCGCCGTTCGGAAGCCAGAGCGGCAGGCCCGGCCCGATGACGGTGGAGTTCATGAACAGGCCCAGCTGCTTGCCGAGCACCTTGTGGTCGCGCCGCTTCGCCTCCTCCAGCCGCTCCAGGTACTCCTCGAGCTGGCTCTTCTTCTGGAAGGCCGCGCCGTAGATGCGGGTGAGCTGGGGGTTCTTCTCCGAGCCGCGCCAGTAGGCCCCGGCGACGTTCATCAGCTTGAAGGCCCCGATGCGTCCGGTGGACTCGATGTGCGGCCCCTTACACAGGTCGGTGAACGCCGCCTCGCCGCCCTCCGGCCCCTGCGCGTAAAAGCTCAGCTCCGCGTCCTCGGGCAGGTCGTCGATCAGGGCGACCTTGAAGGGCTGGCCCTCGGCCTCGCAGCGGGCACGGGCCTCCTCGCGGGGCAGGACGTACCGGCTCATCTTCAGGTTGGCCTTGACGATGCGCCCCATCCGCTCCTCGATGGCGGGCAGGTCCTCCGGCGTCAGGGCGCGCGGGAACTGGAAGTCGTAGTAGAAGCCGTTCTCGATCACCGGCCCGATGCCGAGCTTGGCGTCGGGGAAGATCTCGAGGACCGCCTGGGCGAGGACGTGCGCGCAGGTGTGCCGCATCCGAGACACAAAGTCGGACGGTGCGCTCAGTTCGTCGTCCAGTGCCGGGTTTGCCGCCTCGGCGGCTTCGTCGTGTTCGTGCATTGTGGGTGGGTCTCCCATACAACAGGATAACTGAGTATACGGCAGTCGGGCACGGCTGCCCCGTCGGGCGGCCGGTTGAGGCCCTATCGAAAATAATTGCGGAAAAGTTTAACCCGGACTTAATAAAGAACGCGTAAACCAGCGGTACACTTCCGGTGGTACACAACTGGTCTACATCGCAATGCAGCGAATCCTCTCCGGAACTTACATCTACCTCGAAATCGCCTCCTCGCTGAAGGGGCGCATCGAACAGGGCGACTTCCACAACGGACGCCTGCCCTCCGAGCGCGACCTGACCGCCGAGTTCGGCGTGCAGCGCGCGACGATACGCCGCGCGCTGAAGACTCTCGAGGAACAGGGGCTCGTCTTCCGCGACGCCACCCGCGGCACGTTCGCCCGCCCCGGCAGCACGCCGCCACGCACGGAGCACGGCGGGCTCGCGCTGGTGATAGGACGCGCGCACGACACCACCGCCCCTGCCGACATCGCGCGCGGCCTGGCAGCGGCCGCCCGCGAGGCGGAGCGGTTCCTGCTCTGGGTGGACACCCCCTCCGCCCCCGGGCACGCCGAGGCCCAGGTGCCCGACCCTCGCGAACTGATGGGGCGCGGCGTCGCGGCCACCGTTCTCTGGCCGGAGATACCGGCCCCCGTCGCCCGGCTGCGCGCCCTGCGCGACGCCATGCCCCTCGTGCTTCTCGACCGGCGCGTGCCGGGCTTCGAGTCCGACTTCGTCGGCATCGACGACTTCGCGGCCGGGAAGCAGATCACGCGGCATCTACTGAGCGCGGGGCACCGGCGCATCGGCTTCGCCAGCGTTGCGCCGCACGTGGGCACCGTCCAGGAGCGCTACCGGGGCTACGCCGCCGCCCTGCGGGAGGCGGGCCTGTCGCCCCGCTCGGACTGGGCGCTGCACCGGGAAGGGGACCTGTCGGGCAGGGACGACAGCGCCATACAGGCGATGCTCGCGGGAGGCGGCGAGCCACCCACGGCGCTCGTCGGCGCGAACGACTCGGTCGCGGCGGCGCTGTACTGCACCCTGCGGCGGCTCGGCCGGCGCGTCCCGGACGACGTCGCCCTCACCGGCTTCGGCAACAGCATGCCCACGCTGCTCGACGCGCTCGGGCTGACCACCGTCGCCCAGCCGTTCGCGGAGATGGGCCGCGCCGCCGGCGAGATGGCTCAGGAAAGGCTCCGGCGGCGGGGGGGGACCGGGGAGGCCCCCCACTCGTTTCAGGAAGCGCTGCTGCCGATCGAGATCGTCGTCCGTTCCTCCTGCGGGGGCTCCCCCGCCGTTTCCGCTGCTGCCACTACATCGCCAACGCCGAATGAATAATCGCTTCGCGGCTCTGCCTCACGGAAAGGAACATACCGATGCGCTTCTCAGGTCCCGTTAGGAGCCACCGTCGGCTCAGTGCCTTCACGCTCATCGAGCTGCTCGTGGTGATCGCCATCATCGCGATCCTCGCTTCCATCCTGTTCCCCGTCTTCGCCCAGGCACGGGAGAAGGCGCGCGCCACCGCCTGCCTCTCCAACCTCAAGCAGTGGGGTCTGGGCTTCATGCAATACGCCCAGGACTACGACGAAGGCTTCCCCTCGCAGCAGTTCGGCGGCGAGGACACCAACGTCGATACCAACTGGGTCGCCGTCCTCCAGCCCTACGTGGAGAACCAGAAGATCGCGAACGCGAGCAACCGGAACGCGGACGGAACCGCCGCCTCGAAGATCAACGTCTGCCCGAGCCAGTTCCCGGGCGTCCGCCTTTCCGCGACGGCGAACGTGACCATGTCCTACGGCCTGTCGGAATGGGCCGTAGGCAGCCGCGACCCGCGCTTCGGCACCGGCTCGCGCAAGAGTTCGGTGGACCCGCGCTCGTTCCGCAACATCGCCGAGTTCGTCAATCCCGCGTCCACGATCATCCTCGCCGAGATTGCCATCGCCTACAGCCAGTCCACCGCCTACCCGATCGACAACGATCCTAACGTCGTTCAGTACCTGTACGGCACCCCGCGGGCGGCGACGGACTTCACCAACATCCCCGGCGGCGCGAGCAAGCCCGCCTGGGAGAAGATCGAGGGCGTCACCGACGGCTACTCGCACAGCAATCTCGATGATAAGCGCCACAACGGCGGCGCGAACTACGTCTTCACCGACGGCCACGCCAAGTGGCACAAGCTGCAGCAGACGTTTAAGTCGGACGGCTCCTTCTCGATGTGGACGATATCCAACAAGTGGGACCGGACCCCGCATCCCATCCCGTAATCAGCGCCGATAACGCACACCGAAACTTGCACCGAGAGGCGACGGCCCGGACCCGCGGGCCGTCGCCTCTGCCCGTCGGAAGAGACACAACGTGACCCGAGCGAACTACCACCCCGCCTGCCCCTTCGTCGCCGCGCTAGTCCTGGTCGTCGTTCTCGTGGCCGCCGTCGCGGCGTCCGCCGCCGCGCGCCGCTCGTCTGCCCCCGCTCCCGCCGCCGCCGCTGCCCTCGACCGGGTGATCGTAGTGGAGGGCAGGCGCGAGCCGGGCGAGGCCTCGGTCAGCACGGCCGCGATGAAGTACCTCCCGTTCGACGTCCCCGACGGCGTCACTAAGATCACCATCCGCAAGGAGTTCGACCACGGCCCGGACCCCGCGCAGAAGAACACCGTGGACCTCGGGTTGTTCGACCCGCGCGGGTACGGCAGGGGCGGCCCCGGCTTCCGAGCCTGGCAAGGCGGCGTGCCGCAGGACCTGGTGATCTCCGGGACGGCGGAGGACTCGTCGCCGCACGGCGTCCCCGGCCTGATTCCCGCGGGCCGCTGGCACCTGGCGCAGTACTTCCTCAAGTCCACCCCGGCGGGCCTCGGCTACAAGTACACCGTCACCCTCTCGTTCGACGGGCCGAAGCCGCCGAAGGACGCCCCGAAGCCGCCCGCCTACAGCCCCGGCGTCCTGAACCCGAAGCGCGGCTGGTACGCGGGGAACCTGCACACGCACACGCTGCACTCGGACGGCGCGCGGACGCTGCCGGAGCTGACGCGGCGGGTCCGCGACGCGGGCTTCGACTTCATGGCCTCGACGGAGCACAACTCGCCGACGGCGCACTTCCGCTTTCCCGAGGCGGCGCGGGCCGCGCCCGGCCTGCTCCTGCTCCACGGCGACGAGCTTACCACGCCGGGCGGGCACGCCAACATCATCGGGCAGCGGCCGGGCCACTGGTTCGACTTCCGGATGGACCCGGGAGATGGCAGGCTGCCCGCCGTGATCGACGAGGCGCACCGGCAGGGCGCGCTCTTCGTGGTGAACCACCCGTTCGCGACCTGCACCTCCTGCACCTGGAAGCACCCGGAGGCGGACTGGGCCGCGAAGGCGGATGCCATCGAGGTGTGGAACGGGGCGTGGAGCGCGGAGGACCGCGAGGCGGTGGACAACTGGGACCGCCTCCTGAAGCAGGGCAGCCGCCTGCGGGCCTGGGGCGGCACCGACTACCACCGGGGCGAGGAGCCGATGGTCCCGGCCGCCCTGGTCTACGCCGACAACCTCTCGCGGGACAGAGTACTGGACGGAATGAAACGCGGCCGCGTCCTGCTCAGTGAGAGGCCGCGGGGGCCGCGCGTTTTCGTCACCCCGGCGGGCAGGCCGGACGCGCTCCCGGGCGACACCGTACGGGCTGGGCGGGACGCGGCGACGCTGCCGGTGACGGTGCGCGTCACCGGCGGCAGGGGGATGACGGTCCGGCTGGTGTGGACCACAGGCGAGACGCGCCTGCCGACCCTCGCGGGCGACGACGAGACGCTCGCCTTCGAGGTCCCTCTGTCGGGAGCGCCCGCCGGCTACGTCCGCGCGGAACTCCTGCGCCCCCTCGACCTCGTGGCCGCCCTGACCAATCCCCTCTTCATCGACAGGCGGTAGGCCGGGCCGGTAAGAAGCAGCATCAGGCCGAGCAGAGCGAGCGCCGCCGTGGAAGTCTCCGGCACCACGGCGGCGGTGTCGGCGCCTATGCGCCGAATGGTGCCGGAGTCGCGCGCCAGGTAGTAGAGCGCGCCGTCGTCCCACACGCGGAGGTCTACGATGTTCCCCAGCCCCGACGCGAAGAAGGAGCTGTTATCGGTCCCGGCGTCCAGGGTGCGGATCCAGCCGTTCACGAAGTCCGCGTAGAAGTAGTCGCCCGCGAACGAGGCCGGGTAGAGCAGGCTGGCCGGGTTGTAGAACGCGCCGCCCGCGATGGAGAAGCCCTGGTCCGGCCCGGAGCCGTGGGTGTAGGCGTAGCGCGGCGCGGAAAACTCCGGAAACGCCGCGGGGTCGAACGGGCCCTCGTTCGCGCCGCCGCCGCTCCCCCAGCCGTAGTTCGCGCCCGCCCGGCCGACGTTGACCTCCTCCCAGGCGCTCTGCCCGACGTCGTTGATGTACATCAGGCCGGTGCCGGGCTGGAAGGCGAAGGTGAACGGGTTGCGCAGGCCGAGCGCCCAGATGGCCCGGTTGTCCCCCACGGCGACGTTGTAGAAGGGGTTGTCGGTCGGGATGCTGCCGTCCGGGTTCAGGCGGAGTACCTTGCCGAGTCGGTTGTTCAGCGTCTGCGCGTTCGCGGCGTTCGCGTTCTCCCCCACCCCCACGTAGAGTTTGCCGTCCGGTCCGAAGTGGACCGCACCGCCGTTGTGGTTCGTCGCCCTGGAAAGCGGGTCGAGGTTCATCAGCACGACTTCGCTGCCCGCCACGGCGGTGTCCCCGGCCGCCGTGAATCGGCTCAGGCGGTTGAAGGTCTGGGAGCCGTTGTTGTGGGTGTAGTAGACGTAGACGTGGTTATTCGTCGCGAAGTCCGGGTCGAAGGCGACGCCGAGGAGGCCGCGCTCTCCCGCGGAGCTGACGCCCGGCACCGTCAGGAAGGGAGTCGCGAGCAGCGCGCCGTCCTTGACGACGCGCAGCGTGCCTCCCTGCTCGCTGACGAAGATGCGCCCGTCGGGCGCGAAGGACATCGCGGTCGCGTTGCTGATCCCGGAGGCGACCGTCGTCTGGGAAAAGCCGGGGAGAAACGTCTGCGCCGA
>DATLHN010000403.1:0-2014 GCA_035539875.1 Armatimonadaceae bacterium | reverse complement strand
GTGCTCTCGCGTCCAGCAGCGATTCGCCACCTTGCGCCGCGAGGAACCGCTTCCCCCGCTCCCGCCGGATGCCGACGTCACGCCCGCGGCGCGCCTGCTGAACCGCGCCGGGTTCGGCCCCGCGCCCGGCGACCTCGCGCGTCTCGCCGCCCGGGACGCGCGCACGGCCTGGGTGGAGGAGCAGCTTAAGCCCCCCACCAACGAGGAAGCCGAGCCGTGGCCGCTGCGACTGCGCCTGCGCGGCATTGAGGCCACGCACGGCGCGTCCCCTTACGAACTCCGCGACATGCGCGAGGACGAAGTGCTGGAGCAGCTCCAGAAGGCGGCGATACTGCGCGCTGCGTACAGCCCGTGGCAGCTGCGCGAGCGGATGTCCGACTTCTGGACCAATCACTTCAACATCTACGCGAGAAAGGTGCTGAACACGGACGTCGGCTACGCCCGGACGCACCTCACCTACTACAAGCCCTTCGACGACGCCCGCGCGATCCGGCAGCACGCGCTCGGCCTGTTCCCCGACCTGCTGAAGGCGTCCGCACGCAGCCCCGCCATGCTCGGCTACCTGGACAACAACGTCAACCGCAAGGGTGTCGCGAACGAGAACTACGCGCGGGAACTGATGGAGCTGCACACGCTGGGCGTGGACGGCGGCTACACCCAGAAGGACGTCCAGGAGGTCGCCCGCTGCCTCACCGGGTGGACCGTGGAGGACGGTTTCCTGAAGAAGCGCGGAAGCTTCAAGTTTGACCCGGCACGGCACGACGACGGCGAGAAAGTGGTACTGGGTCAGAAGATCGCCGCGGGTGGCGGCGAGGAGGACGGTCTGCGCGTCCTGGAGATACTGGCCGCGCACCCCGCCTGCGCACACTTCGTCGCCCGAAAGCTCGTCCGCTACGTACTCGGGCACGAGGACGAGGGCTGGGCCGCCCGGACGGCCGCACTCTACCAGAAGACCGGGGGCAGCGTCGCGGCGATGGTGCGCCCGATGCTGCTCTCGCCGGAACTCTCCGAGGCACCCCTGATCCTGAAGCGTCCCTTCGATTACCTGGTGTCGGCGGTGCGCGCGGCGAACGCGGACACGGACGGCGGCAAAGGGATTCAGACGCACCTCAAGTCGATGGGCCAGCCGCTCTACGAGTGGCCGATGCCGGACGGCTACCCCGACACGACCGCGTCCTGGACCGGGTCCCTTCTGGCGCGCTGGAACTTCGCCTTCGCCCTGGCGACCGGCCAGGTGCCGGGCACGGCGTTCGACGTCCGCTACCTCGCCCCCGACGGAGAGGACGCCCCGACGACGGAGTCCCTCGCCGGAATGATCCTTGCCCGCCCGCCCGATAAGTTGGCGGACGTGTGCTCCGCTCTCGCCGGCGCTTCTGCCGCGTTGCCGGAGCAGGCGGCGCTGCTCCTGGCGTCGCCCGCCTTCCAGTGGCGCTGAAAGGTTTTCCGATCCGATGAGCGAACCGAAGAGCGAGCGCGACTGGTGCTTCTGCGACGGCGCGGGCGGTATGGAGCATCAGGCCGCGCGGCCGACGAGGCGGGAGGTCCTGCGGAACGGCGCGACGGCCGCCGTCACCGGGCTTGCCGCCCTGGGACTGGCGCAAGGCAGCGCGCTGGCTCAGGTGGCCCTCAACCCGGGTGCCACGGACGAGGCGGGCGGCACTGGCCGCGATGTCCTCGTTTCGATATTCCTGCGCGGCGCGGCGGACGGCCTCTCGATGGCGGTGCCCTACGCGGACGATGACTACTACCGGGCCCGCCCCGCGCTCGCCCTCGCGGCTCCGGCGAAGGGTACCGCCGTGGGCGACGGCAAGGACGGCAAGTCGGTCCGCCTCGACGACCGCTTCGCGCTTCACCCCGCCCTCGCGCCGCTCGCGCCGCTGTTCCACGACGGCACGATGGCGGCGGTTCACGCCGTGGGTTCGGGCGACCAGACCCGCTCGCACTTCGAGGCGATGGCGGCGATGGAGCGCGGCCTGTACGCCGACGCCGGGCGGGAGGCGAGCGGCTGGCTGGC
>DATLHN010000402.1:0-7921 GCA_035539875.1 Armatimonadaceae bacterium | reverse complement strand
GCGGGCAGCGAGGCGTCCGCGTGCCGGGGCGGCCTCGTGGTCGGCTCCGTCACCACGTCGGGTCGGCACTACGGCTCGCACCAGGCGAAGGCGGCGGTCTGGGACGTCGCGCGACGCCGGGCGCTGAGCCTGCACAAGGGGCCGTACTACTATGACACGTCGGCGGAGGCGGTCGGCGCGGCGGGGCGGACCGTGGGCTACGCCACCTGGCCGCTGTATTCGGACGACGACGAGAAGGACCGCGTGTACCGTCCCGTCGTCTGGTCCGGCAGCACGCCGGACAGCCTGGTCGACCTCCTGGGCGGGCAGGGAGGCGCGGGCAGCGGCGCGGCGACATCCCTGCACGAGGCCGACGACGGAACGTGCGTGGTCGGCGGGTACGCCGCCCGCTCGGCGTCCGCGATGCCGGAGGCGGCGCTGTGGCATCTGCCGGAGGCCCGGTGCGTCCCGTTGCATCCGTCGGGTCTGGCCGGAAGCCGGGTCAGCGCCGTCGGCGCGCGGTTCCAGGCAGGTTACGGCTGGACGACGCCGGGGCAGAAGGCGCGCGCCGTGCTCTGGCGCGGCTCCGCGGAGGGGCCGACCGACCTGCACCCCCCGTCACTGGACACCAGCGAGGCGATGGCGCTGGACGACGGGGCGGGTTCGGAAGACGGCGCGCTTCTGGTCGGCGGGCGTGGGGACGGCAAGGCGCTGCTCTGGCGGTGCCAGACGGGCGGGCCGGGCGGCGGCGTCGCGGCGCAGGAACACGCGTTCCTCCACCCGGAGGGATTCGTCCACAGCGGCGTGACCGGCGTCCGAGGGGACCGTCAGGTGGGCTTCGGCGCTCCGGAAGGAACCGACGCCTACCCGCCCAACCACGCCCTGCTCTGGCGCGGCACGCCGGAGAGCGTCTTGGACCTGCATCGCCTGCTTCCCCCCGACTGTCACGCCTCGGTCGCCTCCGGCATCGACGCCACCGGCTCGGGCGTCGTCTGCGGGTATACCGTCCGGATGCCTGGAACCGGCCCCTCGACCCGGTGCGCCGTGGTGTGGCTTCCGCGGCCGTAACGCGCCCCCTCATCGCCCTGTGCTCAGAATCATACAGCGAAATCTCCCCACGACGGAACACTTTGCGTAATCGCGTACACTAATACACTAACTCATGTCCGAAAGCGGACCCCCGTCCCCCCTGCGGGCATGGGCCGTGTGCGTGGTAAGGCGTTTCGTGCAACCGGGGGTCGAATCGCGTCCCCGACACGGCTCGACCCCGGAAAGGGGCAACCCATGCATCGGTTACTTTCCCTGCGACGCGCTCCCGAGGGTGCGTGTCCCGCCTTCCTTCTCCTCAGCCCGCGCCCGGTCAGCCGGGCGGGCGTCTCGTGGCCCCTGCGCCTCCTCGGCCGTCGCCGCCGCCGGGGAGTTCCCGCCCTCGTCGCGGCGATAACCACGGCCGGATTCGCGCTCCTGCTCGGCGGGGGCTGCATCGCGCCCGCCGCGTGGGCCGACCCCGCCAAGGCGACCGGCAAACTCGACGTCACGGTCGAGTTTCCGAACGTGGGGGCGTTTCCGAACTCGGTCGTCCGGTTCGGGCCGCCGCTCCTGAACCAGGAGCCGAGCCGGAACCGCTTCGGCTCCGGAAAGATCGACGACCCCGGGACCATAAAGGACGACCGGCCGGAGACCTTCGTCCTCGGGCTTTCCCTGGGAGAGAGCTAGGTCTCTTCCGGGCCGGAGGATGGCTTCGCGGAGGTCATCGCGGCGGGAACGACGCGGGACGTGTCGGTGACCAACCGGGGCGGGACCGAAATGGTGTTCACCTTCTCCGGGAAGTACGCCACCAGGCTGACGGCCGAGGCCGGACCGAACGAAAAGGCGGAGGCCGTCGCTTCGTTCAGCCTCCTGCAGGACGGGACGGCGATCTTCACCGTGCCGAGCGGCTCGCAGCCGCCACTCCAGGTCGTCAACAACGGTTCGCTGACCATCAACGACGGCATGTTCAAGACGGCGGCGATCCGGCTCGCGGCGGGAGCGACCTCCCTCTTCCGCCTCCAGGGTAACCTCCGGGTGACCGCGGCCACGGTTCCGGAACCGTCGGCGTACGCGTTCGCGGCCGTGTTCGGCATCGGCTGCGTCGCGCTGGCGGAGCGCGGGCGACGACGGAAGCGGCTAATGAGCGCGGAGTCCGCCTGAGCGGCAAATCGCCCCCCTCGCCGCCGTCTATCACGGGGCGAGGGGGGCAACTCTTCGAACTCCGCCGCTTACCGGTTCGGCGGGCCGGGTTGGCGGGCGGTTCCGGTCACCTCGTAGGGGTAGGTCCCCTGGTCGGTGCGGATCAGGAGGACGGTCGATCGGTCGCCCTCCTCCAGCGGCCGGAAGACGACGTCGTAGCGGATCGTGTCGCCCGGCTGCAGCACGATCTCCGCGCCCCCCTGCCCCCGCCGGTAGACCGTCCACTCCGGCTGCAAGTCGTCGATCCCCGTGATCGTGATCGGCGTCTCTCCCGTATTGGTCAACTCCAGCGTCCCGCGCCGCCGGGAGTTGACGACGACGTCGTCGAAGTCCGCTTCCAGCACCATGAACAGGTCGGAGGGAGCCTCTTCCACCTGCAGCGCGACGAGGCCGAAGAAGTAGTCGTCGTCGGGCCGGCCGTTCTCGATGCGGAAGGTGTTTTCGCCCACGTCCACCAGCTCGGTGACATCGACAACGACCCGGACCGTTCCGATGTAGTCGTGGGAGCCGTCGCCGTTGGTCTGCCAGGAAGCTGTGTCCGCCGGGTTCAGGGGCGGGAAGAACTGCTGGATGGAGCCGACGGATTGCCCGTTGATGTAGATCTCCGGCGGGGATTCGTAGTTGGGGTGGAAGATGTTCAGTTCCAGGACGGCTTCGCGCAGCGAGGACGTGATCGAGAAGGACTTGGTGAACGACGTCCCCTCGTTGCCCGCGCCGTCGCCGAGATGGTGGAACGGTAGCTCTATCGGGATCGTCGTCTGGGCAACGGCCCGGTGCGCCGCGATCACGCTCACGGCGATCAGAAGCGTCAGCGTCAGGAGCAGTCGTTTCGTCCGGTAGGCCATCCGAAGGGCTGACGCCCTCGCGCGCGACTTCTCGGCGGTGCCGAGGACAGGTTGATATCCCACTTTCCTCACCTCCATGTGCGTTCTGCGGGCAGCAAGAGCCGGGATCGGCGCAACGCCACCGGCCGGAAATCCGGGCTCCCCCGTAATAATGCCAGCAAACGTGCATACTGTCAAGGCTCCCGGGACGACGGACGCCCCGGTGGTGCCGCCCCCGTGCGTCTGTCCCCTTTCGGTCCGCTCTTGACAGATGCTCCGGCGGGTGTCATAATCCATGCAACCGCTTACATTGGCGCGGAAACGGGCCGTTTTTTCGGCCCCGCCGATATGTAACCGGTTACACGAATTCTTCGAGGAAGAGGAGGACGCCGTGCGAAGAAGCTCCCTGCGCGCCGTGGCCGAACGGGCCGCCGTGTCCGCGGCGACCGTGTCCCGCGTCCTCAACGGCGTGGACGTGCCCATCTCCCCCGAGACGCAGCAGCGGGTCCGCCGCGCCGCCGCCGAGATGGGATACCAGCCCCACCGGCTCGCCCGCGCGCTTGCGACCGGGCGCACGCAGGCTTTCGCCCTCTGGGCCGCCAACCTCCGCTCCGCCCACTACGCGCGCGTCTTCTACTACCTGCGGCAGGAGATCGCCCGCCACGGCTACGACCTCATCATCGGCGAGGCCCCGCCCCGCGGCGGCGACGCGTTCGAGACGTCCCGGCTTCTCTCCTGGCCGGTGGACGGCATCCTCGCCGTGGACCTGCCCCGCGGGGCGATACCCGGCATGGAGGCGAGCCTCCTGCACGGGAAGCCGTTCGCCACGATGGGCGCGTACGTCACGCCCGGCGCGGACTTCGTCACGGTGGACTTCACGCAGAAGGTCCTGGAGGCCATGCGGCACCTGCACGGCGCGGGCGGCTGCCGGCGCATCGCCTACCTGGTGCCGGACTGGTTCGCGTGGTTCCGCGAGTGCCGGGACGCCCGCCTCCACGGCTACGAGAGCGCGGTCGCCGAGTTCGGCCAGGAGCCGGAGTTCGTCCTGACCGCCGACGAGAAGCGCGCGTCCGTCGGCCCGGTCCTGAAATCCTACTGGGAGCGGCGGCGCGGCCCGGCGGAGCGCCCCGACGCGCTGTTCTGCTTCAACGACGACATGGCGATCGCGGCCTACCGCGCCCTGCGCGACCTCGGCCTGCGGGTCCCCGACGACGTCGCCCTGATCGGCTGCGACGGCATCGAGGACACCGCCTACCTGGACCCGCAGCTGACGACCATCGCGCAGCCGCTGGAGGAGATGTGCGCCATGGCGTGGACGTTCCTCGACCGGCGCATGCAGAACCCCGACCTGCCGCTCCAGGAGGCGACCCTCCAGCCCACCCTGCACATCCGCGGCTCGTCCCTCCGACGATAGACTTCACGCACGCAGTAAAGAAAGGCCCTCCCCATGAAACGCAGCCGTTTCGCCGCAGCATCACGCAAATCACTCGGATTCACGCTGATCGAGCTTCTCGTCGTCATCGCCATTATCGCGATCCTTGCCGCCATACTCTTCCCCGTGTTCGCCCAGGCGCGGGAGAAGGCGCGGGCCATCAGCTGCCTCAGCAACACCAAGCAGATGGGCCTCGGCGTGATGCAGTACTCGCAGGACTACGACGAGTACAACCCGCCGGTCTGGCAGCAGGACGGCACCCGCCCGTGGTGGCAGAAGCTCGACCCCTACACCAAGAACCGCGACGTCTTCGTCTGCCCGAACGACTCGCTGGACCGCTCGGTCTACGGCCCGCCCGTCTCCTACGCCTTCGCGTTCGTCCCCAACGACTGGGGCGACTGCAGCAACCCCGCCGTCGGCTGCACCGCCATCGGCCGGTTCGGACCGGCGGGCGCGGCGCTTCCGGAGGTGACGTCGCCCGCCAGCACCATCCTCATCAGCGAGCGGCCGGTCTGGTACAAGGGCTGGAACCAGGTCTGGGCGGCGGACAACTACTGCAACTACGGCGACTACCTCTACGGCGACGGCGGCAGCGCGGCGGCCCCGCGGGTGCCGCGCGGCTCCGCCATCCACTCGGGCGGCGGCAACTACGCCTTCTGCGACGGCCACGCCAAGTGGATGAAGTTCGAACAGACGATGAAGAAGCAGGGCAACCAGCCGAACTGGGCGCAGCTCGACCTGATGTGGAAGTCGATCTACACCGACGGATGGCGTCCGTCGATCGCCACCTGCCCCGACTCCGCCCAGCCCGGGGCGGTGCAGTCCGAGACGCCGGGGATGTGGACCATCCACCAGAACTAAGACGAGGGAGCACAGCACACGCCATGAAGGGAAACGAACTGCCGACCCCCGTGATCGCCGCCGCCATCGTCCTGGTGGTCGTCGTGATCGGCTTCGTCCTCTACCGGGCGACCCAGCCGCCCGCGCCCGCGGTCCAGCCCGCGGCGGCGGCAGCCGCCGCGCGGAAGGGGGTGGACCCGAACAACCCGGCGCTCCCCCCCGTGGACTCGCACGCCAACGACTGGCGTCCCCCGGGTGCCGCGGCCGCGCCGAAGTGAGCACGGGACTGCTGCCGACGCTGCTCTGTCTCCTGCTACTCTGCCTTTGTGGCACTCTCGCCGCCGCCGCGCCCGCGGCGGCGGCGGCGGAAGCGGCAGCGGACGCCGTCCGGGTGCGGCGCGACGCCGGGGGCGTGGAGGTTGAGACGACGCGCCTTCGGGTGCGCTTCGACCTGAAGACGGGCCTGTGGGAAGCGCACTGGCCGCAGCCGGTCGGGGAGAGCGCGACGGTTCGCGGGGCGTCCTGCGCCGCGCGCCTCACCGACGGCACCGAACTGCGCGCCGCCGACTACCCGCGCCACGAGAGCGGTGCGGGCGATGTCCGTCCGATCCGCGACGCCCTCGGCGCGGGGACCGAAGTCGTCGTGCGCCACACGAGCGTCGGCGCATCCGGCGACCGGCCCACCCTGCTCCAGCGATTCCGGTTTTACGCCGACCTTCCCTACGTCCTCGTGCGCCTGGAAGTGGTCGGCGGAGGCGCGAAGTCCGTCGCCACGAGTGACGTTTCTCCGCTGGTCGTGGACGCGGCGGCGACGCCGGGCGCGGGGCTGCGCCTGCCCGGGGCGACTTCCCGGCCCCGCACCCTGTTCGTGCCCTACGACAACGACGAGTGGGTGCGCTTCAACTCGGATTACGCGTCCGACAGCTACGAAGTCACCGCGGTCTACGACAACGCCAGCCGCCGCGGGTTCGTCGTCGGCGCGGTCACGCACGACCTGTGGAAGACGGGCCTTGCCATGGGCGGGCACGCCCCGGGACGACTGGGGAGCCTGAGGGCGTACGGCGGCGCGACCGGACGCTGGACCCACGACTCCCGGCCGCACGGCGCGGTTTCCGGCGCGCGGGTCGCGTCGGAAGAGATCCTGGTCGGCTGGTTCGCGGACTGGCGCGACGGCCTGGAGGCGTACGGCGCGGCCAACGGCCGGCTCCGGCCGCCGCTCGCGTGGAGCGAGCCGGGCGGCGTCCCCTTCGGCTGGAATAGCTGGGCGGCGCACAAGGAGAAGGTCAGCTTCGACCACTACGTCGCCGCCTCGGCGTTCCTGAAGCAGACGCTCAGTCCGCAGGGCTTCGGCGACGCCGGGGGAAACGTCTACGTCAACTTCGACTCGTACTGGGACAACCTGAGCGACGAGAAGATCGCCGAAGCCGTCCGACGCGTCCGCGCGGCGGGCCAGAAGCCGGGCATCTACTGGACGCCGTTCGTCTGCTGGGGCGGCGACCTGGACCGCCCGGTGGAGGGCACGGACGGCCGCTGGCGCTACCGCGACATCCTGCTGCGGGACAGCGCCGGGGAGCCGCTGCCGAAGCTCGACGGCGGCATGCCGATCGACCCGACGCACCCCGGGTCGCTGGCGCGCATCGACGCGATTCTCGGGCGCTTCGTCGCGCAGGGTTTCGACTTCGTCAAGCTCGACTTCCTCACCCACGGCTCGCTGGAGGGCGCGCACTTCGACCCCGCGGTCCCGACCGGGACCGCGGCCTACCACGTCGGCATGAAGCGCGTCGTGGCCGCGCTGTCGCCCGAAAAGGCGGGCCGCCGCGTCTTCATCAGCCTGTCTATCGCCCCGCTCTTCCCGGCGGGCTACGGCCACGCCCGGCGCATCTCCTGCGACGCGGCCGGGGGCGTCGGCGCGACCGAGTACCTGCTGAACTCGCTCACCTACGGCTGGTGGGCGCAGGGCGGGCTGTACCACTTCAACGACCCCGACCACACCGTGCTGTACCAGGAGGGCGGGCAGCCGCACCCGGTGACCGAGGTCGAGGGCCGCAGCCGCCTGAACGCTTCGGTCATCTCCGGCACGATGCTGCTGATCAGCGACGACCTGACCGACGCCCCGGCGCGGGAGCGCGCCGCGCGGCTGCTCGCGAACCGGGAAGTCTTCGCGCTCGCCCGCGCGGGCCGCCCGTTCCGCCCCGTGGAGGGCGACACCGGCTCCGCCGCCGCCGACACCTTCGTCCGCCGCGACGGCGACGCGGCGTCCCGCGTCTTCTACGTCGCCCTGTTCAACCACGACCGGGAAAAGCCGCGCACGGCCGCCCTCGACCTCGCCCGGCTCGGCCTCGACCCCGCCGATTACGAAGTCCGCGACCTCTGGAGTGGCCGCGTCACGCGCGCCAGCGGCACGCTCCCCGTGGACCTGCCCCCGACCGCCTCCACGATCCTGCGCCTCACCCCGCGGTGACGACGCGCACGCGACTCAGCGGTCCCAGCCCATCTTGCCGTTGATCGAGATCGAGTAGGTCATCTGGCGGTCGTTCAGCATCGAGAAGAGCGCCCACAGGAACTCCGCCGCGATCTCCCCGAGGATGATCCCGGTCGCCACCTGCCGCAGGCGGTC
>DATLHN010000401.1:0-3630 GCA_035539875.1 Armatimonadaceae bacterium | reverse complement strand
CGGGCGTCGCCGAGCACGGGAGGGCGGAAAGGACGGCATGAGCGATCCTGCTCCGGTGATGCCGGAAAAGCCCGGGGGCTTCACCGGCATGATCCTGCGCGGCGGGGCGGCCGGGGCGGCGGGCCTGACGCTGTTCGTGTTCGCGTGGCTCCTGCTCGCGGCCCGTTTCACCGGAAACGCCATGGCGGTCTGCCCGTCCATGCGCCCCGTGAAAAGGGCGGCGAGCAGGAGCCACGCGAACGCGAACAGCGTCAGGCCCGCCGCCCCGGCCGCCCCGCCGCGCAGGATGATGCCGGTGAAGTCCACGGGCTTTTCCGGCATCACCGGAGCAGGATTGCTCATGCCGTCCTTTCCGCCCTCCCGTGCTCGGCGACGCCCGTCGCTGCCGGGACGGCGTACAGGCTGTCGCCGTACCGGAAGCTGAGTCGCCTGCCGTCGGGCGACCACGCGAGGTCGTCCGGGAAGGAGTAGCGCGTGCCGGTCGGGCTATGGCGGGTCGGCTCCGTGCGCCCGTCTACCTGGCCCAGTTCGCGGATTTCGCGCGCGTCCAGGTCGCTCGTCCAGAGGCGGTACGCCTGGTGCCCGGCGTCGGAGTCGGCGTCCTCGTGGAGGTATTCGGTTATGCAGGCGAGGCGCGTTCCGTCGGGTGAGACGCGGGCGTCGATGACCGTACCGGGCGTCGGCAGTTCCATCGAGAATCGCCGCGCCGCGACCGCCGCGGGGCCGTCGCCGCCGCCCAGGTCCACTTCTGAGAACGCCTCGCGGGCGGGGAGAAAGCCCCCCTGCCTCGGGTCGGGGCGCGGGAAGGTCGGGTGTCGCATCAGCAGCGTGTCGCGCGCCGTGATCCCGGCGATCAGGCCGTCGTCCAGCCCCTCCACCGCGATGGTCCGCACGTACCCCGGATCGTCCCGGCGTTGCACGCGCAGTTCGCGCACTACGTAGCGGCCCGCGCCGTCGCCGTCCGCGCCCGGGGGAACGCCCTCGTAGGTCGAGACCGTCTGGAGCCAGTGACGGCTGTCCGGAAGCCAGTGCGGGCCGTTATAAACGTCGGTCGTCGCGGCCGGTGCGGCGGCAGCGGGATCGTGCGGCGGCGGTTCCTCCTCCGCGCCGTCCAGCGCGGCGATGCGGCATACCCCGCGACGGAGGGCGCAGGGCGGCCAGAGCAGCCAGCGCCCGTCGGGCGAGACCGCGAACGCGGGGGGATGGTGGCGAACCTCCCGGTGCTCCCTTCCCTCCCACGGGTACTGCATGACAGCCATCGTCGCCCGGACCTCACGGGAGTGGCGGCGGTTGAAAGTTTCGAGCGGGGTTTCCCGCCCGGTCGCGACGTCCACGCGGTAGGCGCGGTGGACGAGGGCCGCACCGCCGAGGAGCGCCAGGTACAGCGGAAGCCGCCGGACGACGCGTGCCGGGACGACGCTTCCGAGCCAGTCGGGCCGGAAGGTCGGGCGCAGCAGGAGCAGCGTCTCCGCCGTGACCCAGGCGCAACCCTCGCCGTCCAGGACGGTCGCGATACGCTGCGCGGATTCCAGCAGGTCCGATTCGTCCATGTCACGCCCTATTCGCCGGGGCGGGGCGTCTCGGCCCATTCGAGGAATATCTCGATCATCCGTTCGAGCCGGTGGGGGCCGCCGACGGCGACGAAGCAGTCGTCCGCGCGCTGGCAGGTGAGCCAGTCGGTCGGGTGGTCGTAGTTTTCGCGGCGCTCGGCGAACGGGCGGTCGGCGAGGTCGGTCCCGGCGAGGGGGACGGTCAGGACCCAGCCGGGGTTGTCCACCGTCTCGATGCTGGGGCCGTAGCGGTGCTCCCACTCGCCGTCGCACTGGCGCGCGTACCACGACTGAAGCCCCCGCAGCGGCGAATCGTACTCCGGCATGGCGCTATCGCCTCCTCCCCGTGCGAGCAATATACCACCGTCCCGGCGTCCCGGCGGTTGGCGATAACGTCTGCACGGACGGTGCTCCCCCGCCGACAATGAGGCCATGACCGACGCCCGCGCCGCCTTGCCCGCCGTCGCCCGCGCGACCACTATTGCTTTTCTCGTCGCGGCGGTAAGTTCGTGGGCGTCCGGTCCCGCGCGGGCGTGTTCCCTCTGCGGCATCGCGCTGGCGGACCGGGCGCTGCCGCCGGTCGGCCTCTGGTGCCTGCTGGTCGTCGCGGCCTACCTTGCCGCCCCGCTGCTGTGTGCGCTGCGCCGCGAGACGCCGCCGGAAGGCGTGCCGCGCGAGCGTCGCCGTGCTCCGGGTGCTGATCGCCGTGGTGGCGGCGGCGGCGCTACTCGGGCCGTTCGCGCTGCTGCCGCTCGCGATCTCGCCGATGCGCGCGGGGTTCGCGGCGTGGCGGCGCGGGCCGCGCTCGGGAGACGCCGGATTGGCCGCGCGTCGCAGGGTCTACGCGGTCCTCGGGGTCGCCACCCTCGCGGCGTTCTGCGGGAGCGTCGGCATTCGCGTCACGCGCACGGACGCCGAGTTCGGGGCGCGGTGGCACCGGACCGGCCCCGGACAGGAGGCGCTCCGGCGAGCGGAAGGGCGAGCGGCCGAGACCCCTTAGCCGCCGTCCGGCGTCGCGGCGAAGACGAGCGACTGGTGGGCGGCGATCGCGGCGGCGACGCCGTCGGCGGCTGCCCCGGTGACGTGGTGGGCGCGGCGCGCGGCGTCCCCGGCGGCGTAGACTCCGGGGACGGTGGTCTGCTGCGTCTCGTCGGTGCGGACCAGGGGTCCGAGCGGACCCGCGTCCGTCGCGCAGCCGAGCTGTTCTGCGAGCGGGCTTGCCGGGGAGATGCGCGGGGCGACGAACAGTCCCCCGAATCGCGCGAAGCGGCCGTCCGCGAACTCCACCGCCTCCAGGTCCGGCCCGGAGCCGATCACGCGGGCGATGCGGGCGTCTTCGATCGTCACGCCGCGGGCGCGGAGGCGGGCTCGGTCGTCGGGTGTCAGCGAAGTTTCGGCGTTCCCGTTCGTGAGGAGCGTGACGTCCTCGCTCCAGTCGCGCACCAGCAGCGCCTGGTGTACGGACCATTCCCCGGCGGCGAGCAGGACGGCGAGCGGACGCCCGGCGACCTCGAAGCCGTGGCAGTACGGGCAGTGCAGGACGCTGGTGCCCCAGAGGTCGGCGAGACCCGGAATCTCGGGCAGGTGGTCGCGGACCCCGCCCGCGAGGATGAGCCGCCGCGCCCGGACGGTTTCGCCGCCGACGGTGACGGCAAAGCCGTTGTCGCGGTCCCCCGCCGCGCTCACCGCCTCGCCCGCCCGTATCTCGACGGTCGGGTACGCGCGCAATTGCGTGCGCGCCATTTCGAGTATCTCGCCCGGCGGGCGGCCGTCGTGGGCTAGGAAGCCGTGGGCGGCGGGCGAGAAGCGGTTGCGGGGGCTGCCCGCGTCGATGACGAGGACGCGCCGCCGGGCGCGCCCCAGCACGGTCGCCGCCGCCAGCCCGGCGAATCCGCCGCCGACGATGACGACCTCGAAGCCGCCCGCCGCTTCCCTGTCGGTGTTCTCCCCGATCATGGTCTGCCACCCTTCCGTGATAACTAAAAGCAATCTTATTGCTTTTATATACCGTCAGGATACCATACCCCGTTCCCTACGGCGCGCGAGCCGCGCTGCTACCCCGCCGGGGCGTACTGCGCCT
>DATLHN010000400.1:0-2513 GCA_035539875.1 Armatimonadaceae bacterium | reverse complement strand
TTCGAGCGCCGCAACGGCCTCGTCATACGCGGGCACGTCCGCCGACCGTTTCTTATCGGCGAGCAGAGCCTCGAACGAGGCGACGTCGATCCCGACGCGCAGGCCCGAAAGGTCGCCGCGCGTGCTCCAGCGGAACGGCGGACCATGCTCCCCCACCGTCGCATCGATGCCGTCCGGCCCCGCGACCGCGTCAAAGACCAACGCGCAGTCCTCGACGCCCCGCGCCATCGGCCCGACCTTGTCCATGCTCCACGCGAGGGCCATTGCGCCCGTGCGCGGCACGCGGCCGAAGGTCGGCCGCAGCCCCGTCGTCCCGCAGACGACGCAGGGGGAGACGATGCTTCCCCAGGTCTCGGTGCCCAGCGCGAAGGCGACCAGACCGGCGGCGACCGCACTCCCGGAACCGGCGGACGAGCCGCTCGAGCCGTCCTCCCGCTTCCAGGGGTTGCGCGTCAAGCCGCCGAACCAGACGTCCCCCATCGCCAGCTCGCCCAAGCTCAGCTTGGAGACGAGCACCGCGCCCGCGTCTTCCAGCCTGCCGATCACGGTCGCGTCCGCGTCGATCACGCGCTCCCGGTACGGCTCGACGCCCCAGGTGGTGGGGAGACCCCGCGTCGCGAACAGGTCCTTCGCGCCGTAGGGGAGTCCGTGGAGCGGGCCGCGCCACTCCCCGGCCGCGATCTCACGGTCCGCCCGGTCGGCCGCGGCCAAGGCGACCCCATCCGGCACGAGGCTGACCACGCAGTTCAGGTCCGGTCCGTACCGCTTCAGCCGCGCCAGATACATCTCGGTCAGCGCGCGGCTGGTGACCTTTCCCGCCCGCAGCAGCCGGGCGAGGTCCGCGGCCGGGAGGAACGCGAGCGCCTCTTCGCTCCCATTCCACCGCGGCATCGGGCGGTGATTCCATCGGACGCCGGGCGTGTGGACGATGGGTGTGCGGCGGCGCGGCCCCCGCTCCGGGCCCGGACTCCGCCCGGAGGTCGGCGCGAAGTGGAGCGCGGGCGCTTCGCCCTCCTTGAGCGCAGAGGCGCGGAGCGCCATCAGGCGGCGGCGCGACTCCGGGAGCAGCTCCGCCATGAGGGGCAAATGCTCGGGAGCGACCACCCGACCCGACAGGGCCGCCCCGGCGGCGACGGCCTCCGGCGTGATCTCCGGCAGGCCGGCGTCGATCGGCGGCACGTCCTTCTCCTCGTTACCCATGCCGCTCACTTTCGCCGCGCCGCTTGCCGAACCCTGCGGGCGCCGGTAGAGTAAAGGGCCATGCACCTCCTCCTCCACACCGACGGCGCGGCCAAGGGAAACCCCGGCCCCTCCGGGATCGGCGTCGCCCTGTATCGCGAGAACGAGAGGGAGCCCCTCGTGACCTTCGCCGAGTACATCGGCGAGACCACGAACAACGTCGCCGAGTACCGCGCACTGATCCGCGGCCTGAGCGAGGCGCTCCTGCGCGGCGCGGACAGCGTCAGCATCCGCACCGACTCGGAGCTGATGGTGCGCCAGATCGAGGGTCGCTACAAGGTCAGCGCGCCTCAGATACAACCCCTGCACGCCGAGGCGAAGCGCTCGCTCGCGAAATTCGCCCGCTACGACATCCGCCACGTCCCGCGCGCGCAGAACGCGCTCGCCGACAAACTGGCGAACCAGGGGGTTGCGGCCGGAAAGCCCGGGGCCGGAGCCGCCCGCACCGGCGATGGCGACGCGCCCAAGCGAGCGGCGGCGGCGAAGGACAAGGCGACGACGGCGAAGCCGACCGAGCAGAAGTGGCCGTTCCGGCAGACGCACTCGCACGCCGTCGGCGGCGAGGTCCACGCCTGGGACGTGGAGCGGCTGTGGAAGCTCGCGGCGGGGCTGACGCCGCGGATGGTGCCGATGCGCGAGGTCGCCGCCGTCCTCGACGAGGACTGCTGGTTCGGCGACACGCCCCCTACAGTCCGGCGCGTCGCCGACCACGCCCGCCGCATCTGCGAGGCGGACCTGACGCAGCCGATCCTGCTCGCGGCCGACGGCCGCGTGATGGACGGCGGGCACCGCATCGCCCGCGCCTACCTGGAGAATCGGGACGACGTCCTCGCCGTCCGGTTCGCGGAGACGCCCGACCCGGACCTCAAGCGCCCCGCGTAGCGATCGACGTCGCGCTACGGGAGGACGTGGTAGTACGGGGCGGCCACCCTCGCCACGCCCGAGTGCTCCTTCTCCCGGTTCGCCGAGTCGATGAGGATCAGCGCCTCCCACATCAGGGGCCGGTGCGGGACGCCGTCGTTCGCGCCGCCCCAGTACACCCCGACGTTCGTGCCGTCGAGCGGCACCGTCACCAGACGCCAGCCGCGCCAGTCGAGCTTCCCCAGGTCCAGCTGGAACGTCTGCCCGGTCGCGTCCTTGAAGCGCGAGCGCAGGAAGTCGCCGCTCCCGTCGCTGTGCACCCAGGCGGTCAGCGCGACCGCGCGGTCCGGGATCGGAAGCGGCCGGATCGGCGCGACCTGGAGGTACTGCCAGCCCTTCGGGAAACGGTAGGC
>DATLHN010000399.1:0-4823 GCA_035539875.1 Armatimonadaceae bacterium | reverse complement strand
GCCTGCCGCAGATGGTGGACACGACGACGGAGCGCCCGGCGACCGCCACGCGCGGCCCGCGCCGCATCCCCAGGGCGAGTTTCCCGGCGGAGCCGACGCGCACCGGCGGCGCGAACCGCCGTCCCCCGTCGGGCGAGGCGGCGACGTAGACGTCGTCCCCGCTCCCGAAGGCTACGTACGCGGTCCCGTCCGCCCCGACCGCGGCGTGCGGCGACTTCGGCGGCTTCGGCATCGCCCCAGGCTGCGGGACGCGGACGGCTACGGGTTCTTCTCTCTGGATCAACATGCGACGGCGCTCCTGGATCGGGAAACGTGGGCAGGCGGGCGGCGGGACCGCTACGGCGCGGCGGCGTCCACAGCAGTGAGGCCCGGCAGTGCCGCGCGCAGGGCGTGCGGCGTGAGCGAGACGAGGAAGCCGCGCTTCCCGCCGTTGACGAAGAGCTGCGGGAGGTCGAGGATGGTGCGCTCGACGTACACCGGCAGCGGGACGCGCGTGCCCAGCGGGCTGGTGCCGCCGAAGAGGTAGCCGGTGTGCTTCTGAGCGGTGGCGGGATCGCACAGGGTGACGGACTTCGCGCCGAGTGCCTTCGCCAGCAGCCCGGGGCCGACCGCGCGGTCGCCGTGCATGAGGATGAGCAGCGGCTTCTTCTCGTCGGTCTGCATCACGATGGTTTTCACGACCCCGTGCTCGTCCACGCCGAGCTCCCGCGACGCCCGCTCCGTGCCGCCGTGCTCCTCGTAGTCGTAGAGGTGCTGGTCGAAGGCGACGCCCGCCGCGCGCAAGGCGCGAACGGCGGGCGTGACGGGATATTTCGGCGCGGCCATCGCGCGTATTGTACCGCGCGACGGCCGCGCCGACTCCCTACCCGATCTGCTTCAGCCGCTCCTCCAGCTTGGCGCGCTTCTCGTTCAGCTCCGACGCCTGGGCGCGGGCCTTCTCCACCACCGGCGCGGGCGCGCTGGCGACGAACTGCGGATTCTCCAGGCGCACGTTAAGTCCCGCGAGGTCCTTGTCGATCTTCGCGATGTCCTTCTCGATGCGCGCCCGCTCCTGCGCGACCTCCTCCGCAGACACTTCCGGACGGGGCACGCGCACGTCCCCGAAGCGGGTGGGCGCGAGGAAGCCGTCCTCCGGCCCCGCCGCGAAGGTCAGCGGCTGGGCGCGGGCCAGGAAGGCGATGATGTCCGCGTTCGCGCCCGCCGTCGCGCGGGCCGCGTCGTCCGAGGGCGCGAAGAACGCCTCGCCCGCGCCCTTCAGGTTGTTCTCGGCGCGCAGGGTGCGGATGGCGCGGGTCACCTCCTGCACCAGCGCCCAGTCAGCCTCGGCCCGCGGGTCGCGGGCGGCGATTCCCTTCTCCGGGTAGGCGGCGAACATCAAGTGGTCCACCCCGGCCCGCTCCTTCGCCCCCGGCAGGTTCTGCCAGATCGCCTCGGTGATGTATGGCATGATCGGGTGCAGGAGGCGCAGGGTGCGCTCCAGCGTGAACCAGAGCACGTGCTTCGCCTGGGCCGCCTCCTCGCCCTGGAACCGCGGCTTGGCCGCCTCGATGTACCAGTCGCAGAAGTCGTCCCAGAAGAACTCGTAGAGCGCGCGGGCCGCGTCGTCGAGGTTGTAGGAGTCCATGCCCGCGTTCACCGCCTCCGCCGCGGCGTCGAGGCGCGACAGTATCCAGCGGTCGGCGAGCGCGGTCGGCGTCGGGGCGTCGGCGGCGGGCGGCTCGTAGCCCTCCAGGTTCATCAGGGCGAACCGGGACGCGTTCCAGATCTTGTTCGCGAAGTTGCGCGCCTGCTCCACCTGCTCCTGGCGGCCCTCGCGGATCGGCTTCACGCGGATGTCCTGCCGCTGCCCGGCCTCGCGGGCGAGGGCAAAGCGGGTGGCGTCCGCGCCGTACAGTTCGATCAGGTCCACCGGGTCCACGCCGTTGCCCGCCGACTTGCTCATCCGCGCGCCCTTCTCGTCCAGAATGGTCGCGTGGATGTACACGTCGTCGAACGGCTTGTCGCCCATGAACTCCTCGCCCGTCATGATCATGCGCGCCACCCAGAGGTACAGGATCTCCTGGGCGGTGAACAGGGCGTCGGTCGGGTAGTAGTAGGCGAGGTCGCGCTTCGTCTCCTCGCTCTCGGACGGCCAGCCGAGGGTCGCGAACGGCCAGAGCGCGGACGAGAACCAGGTGTCGAGCACGTCGTCCACCTGCACCACGTCGGCGCTCCCCAGCTTCGCCTCGGCCTGCGCGCGGTCGCGGGCGCACACGTAGGATTCCTGAGCCTTCGGGTCGCCGTCGGTCATGCGCCAGAGGGGCATCCGGTGGCCCCACCAGAGCTGGCGGGAGATGGGCCAGTCGCGCAGGTTCTCCATCCAGCGCAGGTAGATGTCCCGGTAGCGTCCCGGCACGAAGCGCACGCGCTCGTCGCGGGCGTCGGCGATCGCCTTCTCCACCATCGGCGTCCCGGCCATGCGGCAGAACCACTGCTCGGAGAGGAGCGGCTCGATCACGGTCTTGCAGCGGTCGCAGCGGCCCACCGTCTTGGCGTGGGCCTCGGTCTTCACCAGGAATCCCTGCGCCTCCAGGTCGGCAAGCACCCGCTTGCGCGCCTCGTCGCGGTCGAGCCCGGCGTAGGCCGCGCCCGCCGCCTCCGTCATCGCGCCGTCCTCGCCGATCACGATGATCTGCGGCAGGTCGTGGCGCAGGCCGCACTCGAAGTCGTTGGGGTCGTGGGCGGGGGTCACCTTCACCGCGCCGGTGCCGAACTCCGGCTGGGCGAAGTCGTCGGCGATCAGCGGGATCTCGCGCCCCACGAGCGGCAGGGCGAGGGTCTTGCCGATCAGCCCCGAATAGCGCGCGTCGCCCGGGTTCACGGCCACGGCGGTGTCGCCGAGCATCGTCTCCGGGCGGGTCGTCGCCACGGTCACGGAGCCGGAGCCGTCGGTAAACGGGTAGCGGATGTGATACAGCGAACCGTTCTCGTCGGTGTGCTCCACCTCGATGTCGGAGATGGCGGTGCGATGGAACGGGCACCAGTTCACGATGCGCTTGCCCAGGTAGATGTAACCCTGGTCGTAGAGCCGCTCGAACACGGTGAGGATGGCGTCCACGTACGGCTCGTCCATCGTGAAGCGCAGGCGGTGCCAGTCGTAGCCGCAGCCGAGCCGCTGGAGTTGGCGCACGATGCGGTCGCCGTACTCGCCCTTCCACTGCCACACCCGCTCCACGAACTTCTCGCGCCCGAGGTCGTGGCGCGAGATTCCCTCGCCCGCGATCTGGCGCTCCACCACGGACTGCGTGGCGATGCCCGCGTGGTCGGTGCCGGGCAGGACGAGGGTGTTGAAGCCCAGCATCCTCTTGCGCCGCCCGAGGGCGTCCATGATCGTGTGGTTCAGGGCGTGGCCCAGGTGCAGCGCGCCGGTCACGTTGGGCGGCGGCACGGTGATGCAGTAGGCGGGCCGGTCGTCGGGCGTGGAGCGGAAGCAGTCGGCGTCCAGCCAGGTCTTGTAGATGGCCTCTTCGGTGGCCTGCGGTTCGTAGCGCGTCGGCAGTTCCATGGTTTCCCCTTGCATCGGGGGAGGAGTAACACAAAGACCCCGCGCCCCCGAGACGATGTCGTCCAGGGACGCAGGGCCTTTAAATTCGTTGCCTCGCGCGGTACCACCCCGGTTCGGGTGCGCCGGGAATCGGCGCGCCCGCCCTCTGTCGCGCGGTAACGGGCGCGACCCGGCGCGGTCTACTCGCGGAGATAACTCCCGCTTTCCTCGCGCGGCTCCGGGGCGACGTTCGGCTCGGGTCCCCTCGCGGCGGCTCTCAGCCGGTGACCGCCGCTCTCTGGCAGGAACTTCCCGCGCCTACTCTTCCCCATCCAAGCCGAAAACGTGTTGTGCCGGGAGTATACCGGGCGCGCCGGGGGCTGTCAAGTTCGGCGGCCGGGCGGACGTGCCCGCCTGCTTAACCCGCCGCTGTGCGCGGGTACAACAGGGGAAGAGATTCTGTCGAGGTGGAAAGAGATGAACACGAAAACCCGGATATACACGCTGGCGGGACTCACGGCCACATTCCTGAGCGCGGCAGGTAGCGGCGCGGGGTGGGCGCAGTCCGCCACAGGGGCGAAGGGGGGCGCGCCCGCGGCGGCGACGCACCAGGTGATGGTCAACGGCCGCCCGGTGGACGGGGACGTCAGCCCGCACTTCATGGACGGGACGCTGATGATCCCGCTGCGCTTCGTGACGGAATACCTGGGCGGCAAGGCGAACTGGAACGACCAGACCAAGGTGGCGACGCTGCACTACCAGACCAGGGTGATGCAGTTCCGCCACGAGGACCCGTCGGGCACGGTGAACGGCGAGGGGCGGGCGCTGAGCAAGGCACCGTTCATCCTCCGCGGGCGCATCCTGTTGCCCCTGCGCGACGTCGCGCGCTTCTACAACGCCCAGGTGACCTACAACCCGAACAGCCGGGTGACGTTCATCAAGACGCCGAGCGGGTCGGTCGAGCCCCCCATCCGCCAGCCGGAGGTGCCGATCAAGCTCCCCAACCCGTCGCTCTGACCCGGCGACCTGTAGTGTGAAACGCGGGTGAACGGCCCGGCCGCGAAATGCGGCCGGGCGTTTTACCGGGGCTGCGAGAAAAATAACTGTCTAACGCGCGTCAGTTAGACATAATTCCGCGATTAAGCGTGTAAAATAGTGGCTACGTACCTCCGCCGCACGGACGCGGCGCGCACGGATGGAAGGAGCCATCGACGATCATGCAGTCCCTCCAGCGGCCCCGCCGCACTTCCGCCTTCACGCTCATCGAGCTTCTGGTGGTCATCGCGATCATCGCGATCCT
>DATLHN010000398.1:0-6695 GCA_035539875.1 Armatimonadaceae bacterium | reverse complement strand
CTGGGCCAACGTCGGCGCGCTGCTCGCGGAGCGGGCGCGCGCGACGCCGGACAAGAACTACCTCACGTTCTACGAGGAGGACGGGACGCCGGTCCCCCAAGCCTCGCTCACCTACGCCGTCCTCTACGAGAATGCGCGCCGGGTCGCGGCGCTGCTCATGAATACGCTTGGACTCGCGCCGGGCGACCGGATCGCGACGCTGACGGGCAACGACCCGCGCACGGTGCTGCTCTACTTCGGCGCGTGGTGCGCGGGCGTGACGGTCGTCCCGATCAACGTCGGCGAGGACGACGAGCGGATCGCCTTCGTACTGGAGAACGCGCGCGTGAAGGCGGCGTTCGCGCCGAGCGCGCAGGCGAAACGTGCCAGCGGGTGCTGCCCGGTGGTGAACGTGGACGAGACCGACCTCCTCGCCGCGGAGCCGCGGGGGGCGCTGCCACACCTCCCCGTCGATACCGAGGCGCTGATCGTCTACACGTCCGGGACGACCGGCGCGCCCAAGGGCGTGGTGCTGGAGCAGTACAACCTGCTCGTGGACGCGCACGGGATCGCCGCGTGGCACGGGTTCGGCCCGGACGACCGCGCGATGCTGGTGCTGCCCATCCACCACGTCAACGGCACCGTGGTCACGCTCGTCACGCCGCTCTACTCGGGCGGGAGCGTGGTGCTCAACCGCAAGTTCAGCGCGCGGCACTACTGGCAGACGCTGGCGCGCGAGGGGTGTACGTGGTCGAGCGTCGTGCCTACCGTGCTGGCCATCCTCTGCGAGCAGGGCGCGGGCGCGACGGAGGGCCTTGACCTGTCCCGATTCCGGCACTTCGTCTGTGGCGCGGGGCCGCTCACCACGGACCTGGCGGCTCGCTTCGAGGAGACGTTCCAACGGCGCGTGGTCCACGGCTACGGCCTCTCCGAGACGACCTGCTACTCCTGCTTCCTGCCCACCGACCTCGACGCCGACGCCTACCGGCACTGGATGGTGGAGTGCGGCTTCCCCTCCATCGGGATTCCGATCCCCGAGAACGAGATGGCGATTCACGACGAGCAGGGAAACGCCCTGCCGCCGGACGCGAAGGGCGAGATCGTCATCCGCGGCCACACGGTGATGCGCGCCTACTACCGCCGCCCGGACGCCAACGAAACGACGTTCGCGCACGGGTGGTTCCGCTCCGGCGACGAGGGGTTCTACCGGGTCGGCCCGGACGATCGCCCGTACTTTTTCATCACGGGCCGCTTGAAGGAGTTGATCATCCGCGGGGGCGTCAACTACTCGCCGTTCGAGATCGACGAGGTGCTGAACCAGATGCCGGGCGTCCGCGCGGCGATGGCCGTCGGATTCGAGCACAACTTCTACGGCGAGGAGATCGGGGCCTACGTCCAGAGGGAGCCGGGTTCCGCCGTCACCGAGGAGGGCGTCCTCGCCTTCTGCGCCGAGCGCCTGCCGTTCGCCAAGTGCCCGAAGGTCGTCCTCTTCGGCGCGGAGTTCCCGGTGACGTCCACCGGCAAGTACCAGCGCGGCAGGCTGCGCGAGCGGTTCGCCGCCTGGAAAGACGCCGACTTCCGGAGGGCGAAATGAAGGCAGTCCCTCCCCCCGGCCTGACGACCGGGCGCGCGCCGTTCATCGAGGCGGCACGGGCGGACGGGCGCATCCTCATCGAGCAGCCCTACGACCAGTACACGGAGGACAACCACCGGGCGTGGCGGCTCCTCTACCGGCGGCAGGAGGAGTCGTGGCGTCGGTTCGCCAACCCGTTCTTCCTCAAGGGCCTCGACACCCTCTGCCTGGACCCGGAGCGCGTCCCGCGCCTGGAGGACGTCAACCGGTTCCTGTCCCCGCGCACGGGCTTCTCGGCGAAGGCGGTCAGCGGCTACATCCCCGCGTTCCGCTTCTTCGACTGCCTGCGCGAGCGCGCGTTCCCGACGACCATCACGATTCGGGACGCCGAGCGGCTGGACTACCTGCCGGAGCCGGACATCTTCCACGACATCGCCGGGCACGTCCCGATGCACACCGACCCGGCCTTCGCGGACGCGCTCGTGCGCTTCGGCGACTGCGCGCACACGGCGGCGGAGATGGCGGCGGCCATCGCCGACCCGCACGAGCGGGAGCGGCGGCTCGCCAGCGTCATCCGGGCGATGGCGCGCTTCTTCTGGTTCACGGTCGAGTTCGGGCTGATGCAGGGCGAGGAGACCGGCGGCGAAATGAAGGTCTACGGCAGCGGGCTGCTTTCGTCGCACGGCGAGATAGAGCACGCCGTCCTGTCGCCGTCGGTCCAGCGCTTCCCGATCCAGTTGGAGTGGGTCATCAACCAGGGGTTCGAGATCGACCACTACCAGCCGCTGCTGTTCACCGTCCGGTCCTTCGCGCACCTGTACGAGCTGGTGGACGCGCTGGAGACCTGGATGCGCGAGGGGCGTCTCGACAACGTGGCCCCGGGTGAACCGGTCGTCTCCGAGAACGACCTGAATAGTTTTCTGGATCGGTCGGGTTAACTGTAGTCGGCGCGTACCGGAAGTGACGCCGCCTTCTCCCTGCGCGCCCGGATATCGGGCGCGGCGACTACCGTTCCAACGCCGAGACACGGAAGCAGAGAGGTAAACGATGCCTTATTCGTTACCGGACGACGAGGGGAGGCTCCCCGAATGGCTGGACAACTTCGTCGCGCGGTTGACGGAGCACGCCGGCACGCTCGGACTCGATGACGGCGAGGTGCGCGCGGTCTCCGCCGACAGCAATACATTAAGCCACCTTATCCGCCACGCGGACCGGGCGAAGCCGGACGAGCCCCGGCACCCGGAGGCGTACCGACAGTTGTACGCCTTCAAGGACCTGATGAAGAACGGGCCGAGCGACGCGCTCCGGACGACGTTCCCGGACGCCCTCACGCCGCTCGTGATGAGCACCGCGCCCGGAGTCCTGCCGCGACTGATCGATCTGGTACAGAGCATCCGAGGGTCGTCCGGCTTCACGCCCGAGATCGGGCGCGCACTCGACGTCGCCGATACGGGCGTCCCCGCCGCCGACCGCATCCCCACCGGCGACAACGAACTGCTTAGCTGGATGAAGATATTCCTCGCCGCTCTGAAGCCGCACGCCGCCGCGCTCGGACTGGGCGACGCCACGCTCAACGGCCTGCAGAATGACCACGACGCGCTGGACCACCTGGTCGCGCACGTGGACCGCGCGCTGAACGACGGGAAGGCGACGCCCGTTTTCCGCGAGCTGGTCGATTTCAAGGACTTCATCAAGTACGGCCTGACGGAGAAGGTGGCGGGAGCCTTTCCCGCCGCTGCCGTTTCGGCCGCCACCGCGGTCGCGCCGGGGATCCTGCCCCGCCTGCGCGCCTTCCTCGACACGCTGACCGCGCGTCCCGGCTACACCTCCGCGATCGCCGCCGCGCTCGGACTGGCGGCGGTCCCGGCATTCGCGACCGCGACCGTCGAGCAACGCCGCGAGGAGGTCGTTCCCATCGCCGCCGCGGCACGCCCGGTCACCGCCGCCGCCCCGGTCGCGGTCGCGGAGACGGGCGGAAACCGCTGGCTCGCCCCCCTCATCGGACTGCTCGCCCTTTTTGGCCTTGGCTGGCTGCTCTGGCCGAAGGGCGGGCCGACCATGCCGGTCGCTTCGCCGACTCCTGTCGCGGCTGCGTCTGTTGCCGCCGCGCCGGTCACAGAGGCGACGCCCGCACCGCTCGCGGCGGTGCTGGCCGAGCGCAAGGCCGACGACGTGCTGATGCTTTACGAGCGCGGCGCGGCGGGCTGGATCGAACCCGCCGCCGACGAGTTCAACAAGACTCAGGAAAAGGGCCGGATCGTGCTGACGTCGCTCGGCTCGCGCGAGGGGCGCGATCACATCCTTTATGACAAGGAAAAGGTGCAGCCGGTCCTCTGGAATCCGGGCGATATCTACTGGGTAGACAAGCTCCAGGCGGACGCCGCGAACGCGAACCTGCCCGCCAAGAGCGGCGCGACGGTGGACGAGGGCAAGGCGCTTCTCAAAACGAACGTCGTCTTGATCATGAAGGCGGATCGGGCGAAGGCGTTCGAAGCGGCCATGCAGAAGCCGCAGTACCGGGGCAAGACCTGGTCGCTGCTTCGCACCGCCGCGGAGAAAGGATGGAGCGCGATCGGGGGACCGGCGGGTGCGGGCAATCTGAAGCTGGCGCACTCGAACCCGGCGCTTTCCAACTCCGGCATGATGACCCTCGCCCTGATGTACGCCGAATTCCAGCGAAACAACCCGGGTAAGGACTTCAACTCGGCCGAGTTCAAAGCGGCGATGTCCGCCATCGAGTCGGGCGCGGGCGGCACGTTCGCCGATACGACGGCGGACGTGATGGAGGCCGTCCGGAGCGATAAGGCCGATGTCGCCGTGGTCTACGAGGCGGACGCGGTCCGGGCGCTGGAGAACGGGGACGCGGCGGGCTTCCGCATCGTCTACCCGTCTCCGACCGCGGAAGTCATCCTCCCGGCGGCGATCGTCGAGGGTAAGTGGGTGTCCGAGCATCAGAAGACGCTGGCAAGCACGTTCGTGGATTACCTGCTCTCCGCGCCGGTACAGGAGCAGGCGATCGAGCGCGGCTATCGCCCGGCGATTCCCTCGCTCGCCTCGGACGTGGACGCCTTCTACGACGCGTCGGTCCGCAAGGACGCGGGCATGCAGCGCAATCCGGACGCGAAGGGCGCGGAGGTCGACTCCAAAGCCAAGGAGGCGCTCATATTCAACTGGGTGACCTGGTACAAGGCCAAGTACGGCAAGGACCCGATGCAGGGATCTGGCTAAAGGCGCGGTCGCCAGAACCGAAAACCGCCCCTCCTCTCGTATACTGAAAGGAGGGGCATTCCACACTCTGTACAACGAGGTACGTTATTCATGCCGATCGTCGATGTGCTCGTCCCGCAGATGGGCGAGGGTCTACAGGAAGTGCTGATCGTCGAGCTGACCAAGAAGCCCGGCGACCAGGTCCGTCGCGACGAGCCGTTCTACCAGATGGAGACCGACAAGGCCACCATGGAGGTCGAGTCGCCGCACGAGGGCGTGCTGGTCGAGTGGCTGGCGGCGGAAGGGGACACGCTGGCGATAGGCGCGCCTATCGCGCGCATGGAGATCGTCCAGCCCGCGCCCGTGGGCGCTCCCGCCGGGAACGGCCGGGGCGTCAGCGCCTCGCCGATGGCCGCGCTGACCGACGCCGCCGCGGGCGCCAGCGCCGATGCGCTGCGCAGCCGCAACATCCCCCCGCGCACCCGCTCCTACGCCCGCGAGAAGGGCCTGAGCGACGACGACCTGGCGCGCGTTCCCGCCGCCGGGCCGCGCCTGATGCCCGCCGACATTGACGCCTTCCTGGAAGCCGGGGGCGAGAGCGACGACGCGCCCTCATCCCTCCCGACGCCGGCGGAGGCGGCCATCGCGGAGGGCAGGGACAAGGACTTCCGCGAGCGCCCGCTTTCGCAGCAGGACAAGACCTTCATCTACCGCCTCAAGCGCAGCGCGAGCATGGTCGTGCAGGCGACCGCGAAGCGCCAGATGGACTGGGACGCGATCCGGCGGTTCGCCGACGCCCGCAAGGCGGCGGCAGGGCCGGACGGGGCGCAGCCGTCCACCTTCCAGTGCCTGGCCTGGTGCATCGCTCAGGCGGCGAAGGAGCACCCGCGCTTCCGCTCGTCCCTGCTGCGCGAGGACACGGTGCGCGAGTACGCCCACCTGAACCTCGGGATCGCGGTCGCCATGCCGACCGGGGAGCTGAGCATCGCCGTGGTGCGTGGCGCGGACAAGCTCTCCTTCGAGGAGTTCGTGCGCGCGGCGCAGGAGCGCATCCAGGCGGCGCGCGACGGCGAGGACCAGGCGGACGAGTCGACGCAGCTCCTGCTGACCTACATGGGGCCGTACGACGTCACCGATGGCGTCCCCGTACTGGTCGCGCCCGCCGCCGCCGTGCTCTTCATCGGGTCGGCGTTCGACCAGGGTGGCCGCCAGGTGGTGAACCTCTCGCTCTCGTTCGACCACCGGCTCATCCACGGCGTCGAGGCCGCCGAATTCCTGCGCTCGATCGTCCACAACGCCACTAACATAGAATCGCTGGCGAAGTAGGAAGGGAGCGCGCAGACGATGAGGCTATTGGTCGCCGTCAAGCGGGTGCCCGATCCCTACGGGCGCATCCGCCTGACCGACGACGGCGCGCGCCTGGACGCGAGCGAGGCGCGCGCCGTCGTAAACCCCTACGACGAGATCGCACTGGACGCCGCCCACGCCCTGCGCCAGGGCGGGACCGCTACGGAATCGGTCGCGGTCACGGTCGTACCCGCGCGCACGGCGGCGGGCGGGTACGAGGAGACGCTGCGAGCGGCGCTGGCCCGCGGGGCGGACCGCGGCCTTCTGGTGACCGTGGAGGGGGAGACCGGCCCGCAGGCGGTCGCGACCGCCCTCGCGGACGCCGCACGCCGGGAGGAGGCGGACCTCGTCCTGTGCGGACGGCAGGGCTCCGACAGCGACGACGGGCAGACGGGCGCGCGGGTCGCGGGCCTCCTCGGCTGGCCCCTGCTCGCCGCCGCCGGGAGCGTGGAGGTGGACGACGGCGGGCGGCGCGTCCGGATCGTTCGCGAGACGGACGAGGGCACGGAAACGGTCGAGGCGCAACTCCCCGCGGTCGTCACGTGCGACCTGCGGGGCCGCGACCCGCGCCCCCTGCCCCTGCCCGCCC
>DATLHN010000397.1:0-6523 GCA_035539875.1 Armatimonadaceae bacterium | reverse complement strand
TTCTCTCCGTCCTCAGGAGACGCAAACCGGCGTCCGAAAGTTCGGATGCCTGAGTGAAGTATAGCACGCGGCGCGGACCGACGGGCGGCCCGGTCCGGCATAATAAAATGGTCGGAATTATCGGGTTTGCCCGAGATATTATTTGTGCCGCCCGCGTCTGCCCGGTATAGTGTCCAAGAGGCAGTCACGGACGCGCCGGCGTGGGTGCGCCCTCCAACGCGAAAGGAGCAACACTAACATGTCAGTACAGCTCGGCGACACCGCCCCGGATTTCACGCAGGACTCCACCGAAGGCCCGATCCAGTTCCACGACTGGGCGGAGGGCAAGTGGGTGGTCCTGTTCTCCCACCCGAAGGACTACACCCCGGTCTGCACGACCGAATTGGGCGCCCTGGCGCGGCTCAAGCCGGAGTTCGACAAGCGCAACGTCAAGGTGATCGGCCTCTCCGTGGACGGCGTGAAGGATCACGAGGGCTGGTCGAAGGACATCGAGGAGACGCAGGGCGCGAAGCTCAACTTCCCGCTGCTCGCGGACGCCGACCGCAAGGTCTCTGGCCTTTACGGCATGATCCACCCGAACGCGGACAACACGATGACGGTTCGCTCGGTCTACGTGATCGGGCCGGACAAAAAGGTAAAGCTGACGCTGACCTACCCGGCCAGCACCGGCCGCAACTTCCAGGAGCTTCTGCGGGTGATCGACTCGCTCCAGCTCACCGCGGACTACAAGGTGGCGACCCCCGCCGACTGGCAGGAGGGGCAGGACTGCATCATCGTGCCCGCGGTCACCAACGAGGAGGCGGACAAGCTGTTCCCGAAGGGCTACAACCAGATCAAGCCTTACCTGCGCACGACCCCGCAGCCCAACCGGTAGCCGGCACGCGCGATCAATTGTCGGATTGCCCGGCCCCGACCGCTCCAAAGGGAGCGGTCGGGGCCGGTGGGTTTTGTGCCGGTGGTTGAAACCACCGGCGCACCCTCCATCTCCTAATCCCTCGCTCCCGAACGGTGGAGCAGCGTCGCCACGTCCCGATGCCCCTGGTTCCGCGCGAGAGCCAGCGGCGTCTGCGGCGGGAACCCGGTAGGGTGGTTCGGGTCCGCGCCGCGTTCCAGCAGCAGCCGAACCACCGCAACATGCCCGTTGCGTACCGCTTCTCCCAGTGCGGTGTTTCCGCCGTTCGACTCGACGTTCGCCGACGCACCTCGGGCGAGCAGGGTCCTGACCCGCGGGACGTCGCCCAGGCGAGCGGCCTCCAGAAGCGGCTCCTGAACGAATATCCAGGAGGCGAGCGACAATGCGCCGAGTGCGGGGAAGACCAGGATTAGCGCCGTTCCCGCGTTCCGCTCCAGCCGGTCCGCCCCAGTCCGTCGGCACCGCGCTCGCCAGAGTACCAGAACCACAGACCAGAAGACCAGGCCGATCAGCGCACCGAAGATTTCCATGTCCTATGCCGTGCCTTTGAAGCTCAGGCCGCCGGAACATCGCGCGCTGGCGAGCGTCTATCGAGCGCGCGCGTTACCGCCGCGCGCATTACCGCCAGAGCGCGCCGGTTCTTCGGGTCGCGGTGCAGAGCCAACTCGGCCATTTCCGCCGCGTCGTCGTACTGTTCCAGTGCAAGGAACACTTCGGCCAGGATCGCGGGCGCGCGAACGCCCTTGTTCAGTGTCGCTGCCGCGGCGAGCGGAACGACGGCCTCCCGCAAACGCCCTGACTTCAGGAAGCACTCACCGAGGAGTTCCAGCGTCTTATAGTGCGGCGCGGCCTGGATGCTCTCCTGAAACCGTTCTATTGCGCCCGGCACGTCTCCGGCATCCAGGAGGCTCCAGCCCGCCTCGTAGAGTTCCGCTGACCTTTCCGTCCTGCTCACGCCGCCGGAATGTCGCGGTCGCGCGCGCCGAGCAGGCCGACGCGGACGCCTGCGGCCCGGAGGGCGGCGGTTGCGCGGGCGTTGATTATCAGCAGCACGATGATCCCGAGCAGCGGGACCGCCGTGCCGATGCCCCAGAGCCAGACGTTTTTGAGCTTGAGCGGTCGGGCGAGGTTGACGACCGACACCACCTGCCAGACCAAACCCACCAGACCCGCGCCGTAGGGTACGAACGAGAGAGCCATGCCTCCGAGCAGGGCGTAGATGACCATGCGCTGACCGGCGGCGATCGCGCGCAGGTCCGTGGGGGGGCGCAGGAGCAGTTCCCCGGCGGTAAGCTGCTCGCCGGTCAGTATGGGCGTGGGAACGTAGGGATCTGCGGCCGGAGCACCGCTTTCGTTCGTGATCGGGTTCAACGTGTCTCCTCCGCGATGGCGCGGAGTGTGCGCCTGTAGTGCGCCATTTTAACCGACACGACCACCGTATGGCAAGGAGGCTTCGCGGGTTATAATCCTTTGACGCCGCGTCGATGGCGGCGTCCTTGATGAAAGGGCACCGCCGTCCGTGAACGTGTTCGCAGCCGTCTCCGTTTCCGCCGCCATCGCCGCCGTTTTCGCCGCCGCACCCGCACAGTTGCGCGCCGCTGCCGACGAACCGGCGGGCGTCCACGTCCCGGCGGACAAGCGCCACATGGGGCAGAGCCGCTACGACCTGCTCCCGTTCACCGACCGGCGCAAGGGCGAGCCGGACCGCTACCGCGCCGTCAACCCGAACTTCGTGAAGAAGGTCGGCGGGCGCTACTACTACCTTCTGGACGCGCAGCCCGGCACCCGCTACTTCGATGACGCCCTGAAGGACCGGGGGGCGCTACCGGAGACCGACGGCGTGCCGGTGGAGCTGTCGCGGACGAAGGAGGGGGCGAAGGGCGCGGACGGAAAGACCCGGCAGTTCGTCCACGTCCGGGACCGGGGCTGGGTGCCGCGCGACGCGCTGCCGACCGCCGCGGAGGTCCGGTCGGGGAAGTGGTTCCGGTTCCCGCTCAAGCCCGGCCACCACACGCTCTACGACGGCACGGGGATCGCGCGCGGCACGCTCGCGGCCCCGTCCGTGCGCCTGAACTACGGGCAGCAGAAGCAGATCGGCGGCGAGCGCCACTACTACGCCTTTTCGACGTCCATCGTGCCCGACGGGGAGACGCGGCGGCGGGGCGCGTCGGGGTGGATACGGGCGTCGGCCATCGAGGACGGGCACGACCCGGGCTACTCCGCGGAAGTGGTCGCGAGGATGCAGCCGTCGCCGACGCCGCCCGGCGACAGGTTCACCCCCTACGAGGTCACCGGCGGCGACCCCGAGGAGAGACTTCCGGGCGGCGGCGGGTACCGCTTCGGGTACGCGGACGAGAAAGGCGCGTTCGCCGAGTACAAGGTGCTGCCGGGCGTGCCGCGCACCGAGAACGTCGCCGCCACCGACTACCTGAAGCGCAGCGACGGCGTCGTGAACCTCGGCTACAACGCCGCGGGCGTCAGCAACGACACCTACCGCGTCGCCGGGCCGGGCCGCCCGCTCACGTTCCACCGCTCCGCCGACCCGCACGCCACCGTTGTCATCGACCTCTTCCGCGCGAAGGACGCCACGCACGACGGCCTGCGCCCCGCCGCGAAGATGCAGTTCGTCTACGGCTACATCGACGAGGGCAACGGCGCGAAGCGCTGGGGCTGGATTCCCCTCGGAGCGCTCAGGCCCAAACCCGCCCCCGGAAGCTAACTATGGCGCGCTGCTTCATAAGCAGGGATATTTACCGGGACTACGGAATCGTACGGCACGAAAAACGCGGCCGTCCGTATGAGGCCGATTCCGGTGACGGGAAGGGAGGCGACCATGCCCCATCTGGCGAAGAAGGTCGTGTTTTTGGGGGTTGCGGCACTTCTTGTCGGTTTCGGATCTCTACTGGACCAGACGATTTACGGTTTGTACGCGCCGATGTGGCAGAATATGAAGTGGCATTGGGCGCGGTCGTTTCATCTCGCGGCTTGCTTGTCCTACGCCCTTTGCGTGGCGGCCGTCCTGACCTGGATCGTGCGGCCCGATAGGCGTGTGGCAACCCGACTTTGGACACTGGCGATGCTTTTCGGCGTACTCGCGCTCTGGATGTACGACTTCGCGGGCAAGACGCGCTATGCCCAGCCCAGCGCCGGAATCGCGGCGGTGCTCGTATTCTACGCGCCCGCGCTGCTGGCGTTCGCCTACGCCGTTTACCGCCGGAGGACCCGGGGGCTCGCGCACGCATGATCTGCCCGGGGTGCGGCAAGCTGGCGCGCGACGGCGCGCGCTTCTGCGACAACTGCGGCGTCTCGTTGACGGGCAGGGGCGCGGCGGCGGCGCGGCACGTACGCGCCGTCGGGCGGCGTCCGGACTACCCGGCGCTGGAGACGTACCTGCGGCAGAAGGGCGGCGCGGGGGAGGTGCGAATGACGTTCGCGGAGATCGCGGGCGTGGTCGGCGCGCCGCTCCCGCCGTCGTCGGTGAACCACCGGGCGTGGTGGGGCAACGAGGACCCGGAGGTCACGATGCACGCGCACAAGCGCGCGTGGGGACGCGCGGGTTACCGCGTCGCCCAGGTCTACCAGCACCCGACCGACGGCTGGGTCCGCTTCGAGCGGCGCGACCGGTAGCGAACGTCGTCCGGTTTTAGGCTTGGGCACCCTCCCGCCTTGGGAGCAGCACACCCACCCCCCTCCTTCGCGGGCGAAGGAGGGGGGTGGGTGCCCTCAGGAAGGCGTGGCGGTAGCGGCGGCCTGGAGGCTCGGGCCGCTGTCAGGGGTTGCCGCCGACGCAGCCGCCGCAGGGCGAACTTCCCTGCGGGCGGTGGTCATGGCGGCCAGGGCATCGGCTCCGGAGACGTGCTCGGACGCCGAGGCGAGTTCGAGGCCCAGGATGCCGCCGTGCTGGTCGAAGTCCAGGATCAGGCCCGACCGGTGGACTTCGCTCTCGTGGATGGGGGCGTTCCGGAAGAGGATGCGGAGCGTATCCTCTTCGGGCGAGTAGGTGATCGTCATGTGCGTCTCTTCCGCGCGCGCCGCGCCGTCCCTACTACGGGGCCTTCGCCACCGGCGCGGCGGGCTTCGCGACCGGGACGCCCAGCTTGCCCAGCGCGGTCTCCAGGAAGCTGTCCGCGGGGTTGAAGCCGACCGTGCCCCCGGCGATCTTGCCGTCCTTGCCGATGATGTACTGGGTCGGGATGCCCTCGACCTTGTACAGGGACTTGGCGATGTTGCCCTCGGCGCGACCGGCCGGGTCGAACACGGTCGGGAACGTGTACGCCTTGCCCGGTCCGGCGAGCCACTTCGTGTAGGCGTCCTTCTCGTCCCACACGCAGACCGCCAGGACGGTGACGCCCTTGTCCTTCACCTGCTGGTAGACCTTCTCCAGGTGCGGCATGGACTTCTGGCACGGGCCGCACCAGGTCGCCCAGAAGTCGAGGACGACGATCTGCCCCTTGTAGTCCGAGAGCCTGACCTTCTTGCCGTCGGGGGTGACCGCGGAGAAGTCGGGCGCGGGCGAGCCGACCGCGAGCAGCTTCGGGCCGGTGTTCTCCTCCGCGCCGGGCGGGACCGACCAGACGAAGGTCTGCGGCGCGACCGGCGCGTCGAACGTCCACGCGGAGTAGTCGAGGCGCATGTTCGGGCGCTCGGTCCCGTCCACGCTCGATCCCTCCTCGCGGCGCAGGGGCAGGCCGCTCGCGGCGTCCAGGTGGGTGCGGGTGAACGCGCGATATTCGCTCTTGCCGTCCTGGCTCATGCGGGCGGGCTCCCAATCGGTGACGACCACGGTTTTCTTGCCGTCGATCTCCCCCGCGGCGACGGTGCGCTCGTTGCCGGGGCGAGGGCCGACGCCGGGGGTGATGATCAGCTCCAGCCCGGCCATGGACGCCAGCTGCGAGAGCGGGCGGTCGCCCTTGGCGCGCGGTCCGGCGATGTTGTACTTGCCGATGAGCGCGTTGTACTCGTACTGCTTCGCGCCGTCCGTGAAGTAGAAGGACGTGGGCTTGCCCTTCATGTTCGGGGCGAGGCTGAGGGCGTCGACCCGGTAGCGGGAGCGGGCGCTGCCGTCCGGACCGTCGGCCGTGATCGTGACGTCGAACAGCGGCGAGTACGTCTTGGTCTGGCTGTTGTAGATTGTGAACGCGGCCTTCGCCTGGATCGTCTTCTTGGCGGGCAGCGGCGACTTCGGCAGCGGGACCGCCGCGGTCGCGGTCGCCGGGGCCGCGGGCTTTGACGCCTCCTGGGCGGTGGCAGGAAGCGTGAGGAGCGCCGCTGCCGCGACGGTGGCGGCGGCGACGGTTGTGTGCGTGATTCTCATGGCTGCTTTCTCCGGCACTCTAGTACATCGGGTTCAGGGCGGGGTCCTTGACCGGGACGAAGTAGTGGTTCGCGCCGACCGCAGTGGGGGCGGAGACGCCGGGGCCGAGCAGGTTGCCCAGCTTCGCCGAGACGGATGCCGAAGTCAGTCCGACCTGGTTCATCCGCATGGCCTTGGCGTGCCCGTCCTGGAACAGGACGTTTCCGAAGGTGTCGGGGTGGCGTCCCGAACTCTGCGGGGAGGTCAGCGCGGTGCCGTTCGAGCGCCGCGGCGGGTTGATGCCGTTGAAGCTGGAC